>JAFUIT010000034.1 GCA_017468345.1 Clostridia bacterium | reverse complement strand
TTGCGGCAACGTGCAATTTTACCTTGCCGAGGAAATTGCAGGCAAGCATTTTACGCCAATAGGTAGACGAATGCGTCGTTGTACCGTCTGCTGCGGGGACCTGCGTAGGAAGGATATCCGCGCGCCCTACACCGTTTACCCAGTCGTTGCCTTCGCCAAGACCGATGTTCAATCGACCGCGAAGGTGCACCTTGTCTATCGTTGTGTTGATTACGTTGTATCCGTCAGTATAATTACCGATTACATTATCCGCAGAGCTGTAAGTTTGCCAGAAGGTTCTTACAACGTTGGTCACCTTTTTCGTGCCATCCAACATCGGAATTTCTGCGCCCGATTCAATTCTTGCGCCGACACCCATATCAGAGGTGTAGCCATCTTTCATTTGGAACACAAGCGTATCCGTATCCGTCCAAATGTAAGTACCGAAGTTCACCCCATTCCAAACTTCGCGCAAGGTCGCTGAACCGTTCAAGAAATAAATGGTTACTTTGTCTAAAAGGTTGGTATTGTTTACCAAAGTAGGCTCGTGCCACTGATTACCTTCCGTGTAATCCGTCTGCCCATCCATACGAAGGAAGAAGAAATACTGATCCCCACTGGTACGGAATTGTACTTGCGTAACCGTAATACTTTCTTCCGCTTTCGCTTCCGTTTTCGCGTTCAGCGAGAAAATCCCGCCCAGCAAAGCAAGTACCGTGACCGCAAACAATGCGATCAACCATTTTACTTTCGACATAATTGTCTTTCCCATATATTTTCTCCTTATATATTATATTTTTCGGTTGTCCGCTTTGAACGGACAACCGAATTTGTCCGTGATTTATTGCACCTGAACGGTAGCCGCTTCCATGGGAAGGGTAACGTATACTTTGCCTTCCTTTACCGTGTAACGGTCGATGGCTTTGCCGTTTACGTATACCTTTTGTCCGCTTTGCGGTGCGTCCAGTACTACTTGAATATTTAAATCCGTGCAATCGCCGCGCACCGAGTTGATCATCACCGCATTGTCGAAGATGGTCACATCGTATTTCACGCCGTTGAATGCAAGGTTTTCCATACACCAGTATTGCAACTGTTCGGGCAGACGAGGCTGTACCTGCATCGTCTTGCCGTCTAACGAGTTAACGCCGAAGAACCCGTAAGGGATCGCCGCGATGGGCAGGATCGATTCAAGGAATTCCCCGTCAAGACCGAGGATACCGCCGCCGTCGTTTCTTTCAGTCGTACCCTTGATACCGTTTTGAGGAATATACGTTTTCCCTTCAGGATTTTCCCATGCGCCTTGGCAGTAGTAATCCCAGTAGAAACGGTCGGGATGCTCGTTGTAATTGTCGCTTTCCACGTACCAATCGTAAATATCTTTGTACCAATCCTTGATTGCCGTTAAACGGTTGTACGCATCGTCCGCGCCGTACGTTTGAATACGGCTCATCAAATCATAGAAGGTCGTGTACATGATCGCGCCGCCGTTTTGCACCTGCACTTCGCCGTACGTAATGCCTTTATTTCCACTCCAAAACCCTGTAAACATCGACAAATCGTCCTGATCTTCTACCGTGTAGGTGTTTACTCTGGGAGCGAATTCGAAATAGTAAATATCTTCGCCTTGCGAACCGTATTGATCCTGCTCAACGATACGTTTACCGCTGATCCAGTCCATGATCGTTTTCGCTTGTTCGTCGGTTGCGATGCCGTAATAGATCGCCTCCGTATTCCACATGGTATACCCGTAATCGTACCATTTATCTTCCACGTGGGAATACCCTGCGGTGAAACGGCCCGTTTCCTCATTCCAGAAACCTGTCTTATCCGTTTCGCTGATGGGCTTGCGAAGTTCCGTCAAAACGTCGTTTGCAATCTTCGTCAAACTTTCCGCATCATAATTATATACGCTGATATCGTTTGTAAATTGTCTATCCGCCGTCAATACCGTCGCCAACGATTTATCCACGCTGACGCCGTTGTCGACAAGTATCTGTTCCAAATACGCCATATCCACCAACGCTTGATGGAAATACATATTCGACTGGAAGTCATATTTCGGCATGAAAGAAATATCCCAGTAGCCGTTGCCAAGGCTCATTGCCATTTTATCCGATTGATAAGGCGAACTCTTATCCGAATCGTGTCCGACAAGGTAGCTTTGATCGTTAAGATGTCTTTCCTCATCGTACATTTGCATATAGAAGTTCATCGCCTTACGAGCACGGGTGATATTTTCTTTCAAATACTCGATATCCCCTGTATAATCGTAATCCTGACGAAGGGAGGAAATCAGCAACGAGTTGTTGTTGGAATGTCTGGTATCATAGGTAGAACGAACGTAACTTAAACCGAACTTACCCGCAATTTTCTTCCCATCCTTGGGTACGACTTCTACCTTGATTTGACGGATATACGAGGTCAAATCTTTATCCGAATTCCACTTTTCTTCCGCATACATGGGCAGGAAGATCATGTGTTCGTAAATCGGGGTATAATCGTACGCGATAAACGCTTTTTCATTGACGGAAACTCGTTTATCTTCGCTCCAATCCGGCTCGTCCGCCGTCGTATACCAAACGTATACGTCCTCGATGTTATCCGAATCGGAAGTATACATACGCAAATCGATTTCCAAAAGCGGCGTATAGTACGCGCAAATTTCTTCCATATCGTTTGCGGGAACGGGCGAGGTAAATTCTACGTGATCCACAGCCTCCTCAATCGTTGCCGAGAACAGCCCGTTTACAATCTTCGCGTCGATGTTACTCGTCCATTCGCTTGCGTCTTTACCGTTGAAATCCCAGCTTCTCGACATACCGTCCGAGTTCGCACTGGTCGGGAAAGGCCAACCCATGCGGTGTTCGCCAGAACTCAACGTCGACAACGCGTCGCGCACCGTGTCGCTTTCCTGCCATACGTAACCGTATCTGTCTACGGGTACGCCCGAAAGCAGTCTTCTAAGCCCCGCAATACGGTCGATACTGTCATCTTGCGTACTGGTGATGGGATAATATGCCAAAGACATCCATTCCTGCCAGAAGAATTGCTGTGCGTTTACGCCTGCCGATACGCTGCTGACCTTTTGATCCAGTCCTTCTTCGTAAATACTCCCCGCGTGTCTTTTAAAGTAATCGTTTAAGAAGAAATCGAGGCTTTCGTCCGAACTGGAAAAATGCACAAGGTGATCGCTTTGCTTTTGATAGGTATAATTAACGGGCGTGTACGTTACGCTTTCGTTTCCGCCGTCCCCTTTATCGTTACACCCTGCGCCGACCGACAAGAAGATGAGCGCCGCCATGCTGCCGCTTAATAATTTACTGATTTTCTTCATCTTTCTTCCTCCTCATCAAACCGGTTGCCGCAAAAGCAATCAAAACGCTGCCGCCGATCAATCCGCCCGAAATAGCCGAGCCGCATCCAAACAGGGAAGATTTTTTATCTTCGTCCGCATCTTGGGTCACTTTATCCACCGGATCAAGCCAAGTAACGTTTTGTTCTACGCTGAACGTCAACTGCTGTCCGTTGTATTCGACGACGAACGTAGCAACGTTCCCTTCCGTAGTCTTGGTTACGGTATAATCGCTTACGCCCTGCACGTATACGCTGCTTTCAAGAGCTTCCGTGTCCTTCTTCAAAACGTCTCCGTCTTGTACGGGTTTACCGTCGAAGAATACGCCGATTCCCCCCGATGCCGAACCGGAAATCAACACTCCGTTTTCCAAAACGTATTCGCAATCCTCCGTCATTTTGATGCCGGTGGGGAATTTCATGCCTTCCTTGATTGTAAGGGTTATATCGTTACCCGATTCGAACAACGGAAGTAATTGTTGATATACCTCCGATCTCGAATCCACGGAAAGGTCAAGCGTATAAGGCGAGAACTGCGCGTAATGCGCAAACACACACGTTTCATAAGGGTCGATCGCGTGCCATTCGCCAAGCGTTTTTCCGTTGATCATGATATTATCGAGCAAAGAGGATTTAAATCCGCCTGCAATATATACCTTGGAAAAATCTTTGTCGTACAATCCCACGTCGTCCAAAGCGGTTTCTCTCCACCCTTCGCTGTCATCCGCGTGATAATATACCTGCGAGCAAATTTTTTGGTCAAATTCTATATAGAAATGTATGTTATTTGCCGAATTTGCGTCGATGATTACCTGGGCGCTTACCACTTGGGTATTTTTATATTCTTTTAAGAATTCGTAATCAACAAAAGATTCCTTCGCATACACGTTGCAGGTATACGTTCTATCCAACAAGTCGCCGTTGGGGAATACCAAATCCTTCGCAGCCGATACTTTCGTGCCTGCATAGTTGTATTCCGCATTTTGCAACTGCCCTGCGCCTTTATATGCCTTGGGAACGGTCACGTTGATTTGATAGATCCCCTGGATCGCGCCCCATTTTGCCGTTACGTTCGCGCCGTTTGCATTCATTTCATCCACGCTTACGCCGTTGAGGAGTACTTTGGAGGTATCAACCGTTTCGCTGCCGCTAAATTCCCCTTTCTTGTTGAAACGCAACGTCAAATCGTAATAATCGCCCAAATCCTGAATAAGAAGGGAATCGTCGTATACGATGCTGTTGATGGTGTTTTCACGCAAAATAAACGAGCCGACAAAGAATTGATTTTGAGTCGGATCCACATTGCCGTTTTCCGTAAATTCGAATACCAGCTGATCGATCATACCGTTTTCATCGGCGTAAAGCGCGCTAAACAACGTGATCGTCGAAAAGCTTTGCTGAGGAATGCTATACTGCTCGACGACTACCCCAAGCGAATCCTCGGTGATTTCGTATGCGTTATGGGATACGAAGGAACGGGGCGTGTTGGAGAATACCCGAAGGTCGATCAAGCCGAACTGATTTGCATCGATCGGATTGACAAAATCCAAAACCAAAATAGTACCCTTTTCCGTCTTTTCCGTACTGGCGATCGCATATCCGTCGTCGCCCCAGCCTCTTTCGGAGAAAATAGAGGTAAATGCATACGTTTCCGCCTCAGTATGTCCTTTCAAAGACGTGCCGTGCGGTCTTAAATAGAAAAATCGTTCGCTCGCGTCGTATTCCACTCCCTTTTCGTAACCGTCGAACGGGTAAGCCTTTACCCAACCGCCGTTTTTCGCACGGAACAACTGCTGTTCTTCAATCACGAGTGCGGAAGGTTCGCCCTCACCGAAATACGAGTAGGTGAGAGTAGGTATGGTACAGCCCGCCTTGATTTCCAAATTGGTCGCCGTCGAAAACAGAGTAGAACCGTTCGCTAATTCGATCGACAAACTATGTACGCGCGTCAATCTATTCGCGAATAGGGTATATTCGTAATTTTTAAGAGGCACGCCGTCAATCAAAATATAATCGCCCATGTTGTACGCGTCCAAATTTTTATTCAGCAACGCGTTGGGCATATTGTACTTATCCTTGTCCTCGTAGGCAAGCTGACCGCCGAGACTGTCATATTTCGCCTCGTCCCCTGCGGGCATTCCGAAATCTCCGCCCTTTAAATACCAATGATAGCTTGCATTATTTTCAGGACTCCAATCCGCAGTCATGTAGTCGGTGGTATACCCTTCGTCGTATTGGAAGTAAAGCATCAGCCACGAGCCTCCCTCCCTTGATTCTACGGATTCCACTTTTGCGGTAATGTTATTGTCGCCTGCGTCCGCTTGCGCATTTACGCGCAACAATCCGCCAAAAGCAAACGCCAAACAAACCGTTGCCAACAATGTAAGTACCGTCTTGAATGAAAAAATTCTTTTACTCACGTTGTTTCTCCTTGTGATTTTTATATTATTGCCTATATTTTTTAATTTCGATCAATTCGCCGCCGTGACCTTGAAAATCGCCCGTAAGCCTCGCCGCCGTGCGCCCCACGCCGATGATAGACATTGTTAAAATTTTTCTTTCTTTTTGCTGTTATTTTTACTGCAAAATTACCGTTGTATGTGCATTTTCACCGACGGTAAACGCCGCTGCTTCCGAAACCGAATCATGGAAGGAAACGGATACGTTTTTCATCTTCACAACCAGCGGCTCGTTCGCGTCCGCCTTCGGCATGGACGTTTCCTTTAAGTCGGTAAACCGCACGTTTTCCAACGTCAGTTCTGCTAAATGCGTGCCCGTTTGCAACGCGCTTTGGTCCGCCAAATAATACAAAATTCCCTTCAAATTTTCAAACACACAGTTTCTAAAATGAAGTTTCGAAGGCACGTAGGGGTAATTTTGGCTTGCGAAATATTCCACCAACCACAAAGTGTTATGTCTGCCCTGCGCGCGGGGTAATTCGTCGTTTTTACCCTTTACGACGGTCATACGGTGGGGATAATACCCTGGTCCGTAAGCGTAACAGTCTTCCACAAGAATACCCACGCCTCCGATACGGAACAAATTGCACGAAGTATTCAAAATACAACGCCGAACGTTTAAATTTTGAACGTTGATACCCGCGATACAGTCGTCGCCCGTCTTAAAAAGACAGTCTTCGATGACGGCGTTTTCCGTACAGTGCAAGTGAATGCCGTCCGATCCGCCAAGACAGGTCACGCGGCGCATTTTCAAGTTTTTACAGTTGTTCGCCTCGTGTAAAAAGTTGCCGCTGTGCCGTGCGGTATATCCCTCAAAAAGAACGTTTTCGCAACAGGTCAAAAATACGATATGCGGCCCACGGTAATTTTCCTCGCCGTCGGGGTCGTAACAGTTTCGCCCGTCCAACACCGAGCCAGGCTCGCCGATGATGGAAATATTCTTCTCCCCATAGGCGGTGATCATGGCTCTGCGGTAGGTTTCCCACGCATTTCCGTAATATTGCGTGATCAATTCCATATCCGAACGCATTTCCACTCCTTCGGGAATGGGAAATACTTCATAATCGTCGCAATTTTCACTGCCGTACAACTCCGCACCCGCTTCTAAATACAGCGTCGTATTCGACCATATTCGGATCGCCGCAAGGTGAAATTTCCCTTTCGGCACGACCACGGTACCCCCGTTTTCTTTACAAAGATCGAAAACAGCCTGTATTTCTTTCGTCTGCAGGTCGGGACAGTTTTCCTTCACTCCGTAGTCGGTAAGACAATATTTTTTCATGTTTTTCTCTTTTTTTCAAGGCTACGCGCCGCAAAATGTTTTATTTGCGGCGTGATTATTTTTATTAACCTTTGATACCGATGGCTGCAATACCTTCCATCAATTCTTTTTGGAAGAATGCAAACAAAATGACGCAAGGAACCATCATCAATACGCCGACTGCCATCTGCGAGTTGGCGAGATTGTTGTTCGTAGTCGATTGCTTGATTGCGAAATCCTTATACAATGCAAGCGACAACGTCCAACTTTCCTTGTTGTCCGCAACGTACATCAAGGGACCGGTATAGTCGTTCCAACAGCCGAAGAAGTTCGTAACAGCAAGATAAATAAGGATCGGTCGGATCAACGGCAAAATGATGGCGTAGTAGATATGGAAACTGCTTGCGCCGTCCAAAATCGCCGCTTCGCTGTACGAGTTGGGTATCCCTTTCATGAACTGACGCACGAGGAAAATATTCATCGCGCCGCCGCCCAGCCAAATGGGCACCCACAAAGGCAACAACGTACCCGTCCAGTTCAACTGATTGTAGATGATGAACAACGGAATGGAAGTTACCGTACCCGGCAACAAAACGGTTGCCATGATGATGGCAAACATAACGCTTTTACCCTTGAAACGTACTTTGGAAAGCCCGTAAGCACACAGCGACGCGCCAACGCATACGCCAAGCATATTCATAACACATACAAACAGCGTATTTTTAAGATAGCCCAAATATTCGGCGTTGAACATCTTTGTATACGCGCCGAAATAGAAATAATTAGGCCACAGCGTCTTTACGCCCAAAAGCTGTTCGTCGGGCATAAACGAGTTGATTACCAACGCGTAGATGGGGAAAAGGAAAAATACCGAAAGGAGCAGTAAGAAAAACCATTTTACTCCTAAAAACGCGCCGCGCTTTACTTTTGCGCTTGTCATTACTTCGAGAAATTTGTTCATCACGCTTCCTCCCCGTAATATACCCATTTGCTGGTCTTAAATACGAATGCGGTAAGGATACCGATGATCACAAATAAGAACCAGGACAGGGCGCAGGCATAACTCAAATCGCCGCCTACGTAAGCGCTTTCGTAAATTTGTACAACGATAAATTCTACCTCTTTCCCCGCAACGTCGCGTAAGGGATATACGTTCCCGAATGCTTGCAAACCGCCGATCGCCGAGGTGATCAACATATAGAAAAGCATCGACGTCGTCATCGGGATCGTAATGAAAAACAGCTTTTGGAAGTAGTTTGCACCGTCCAACTCTGCCGACTCATACATTTCCGTAGGCACGTTTTTCATTTGCGCCAACCACATAATGGTACTGCCGCCCAACGAGAATAAACCGATAAACAACAGCGTGGGAAGAACCGTTTCTTTCGCCTCATAGAAGGTGTAAGTTCCCAGCCCTACCGCCTCGAAAATCATATTGAGATAGCCGCCCTTTACCGCCGTGATATCCTTCCAAAGCAGAGTGCCTGCTACGCCGGGAATCAATACGGGCAAGTAATAAATTACGCGGAACGCTTTTACCCCTTTTGTGTTTTGATTGAGGAACAACGCAAGCATGTACGAGCCTACGATACCGATCAAAATGTTTAAGATCGAATAACGGAAGGTTACGTACAGCGAATACATAACCGACTCGAACGAGCCGCCCTTTTCGCCGCTTGTAAAAATTCGCTCAAAATTTTGCAAACCAAAATTTGAAAGTTGCTCGGACGCATCCCTCGCGTATGGGTTGTAATCATGAAAAGCGTAATTCAGCGAGGTCAACATAGGCACGATGGTAAAGCCCACGATACCGATAATAACCGGTATCATGTACAGTATCCCTGCATAGTCAAACCACAGCTGTTTCCAAAAGGAGCGCGTCCCTTTGGCTTTGAGTGAAGTTACTTTTGCCATATAAACACCTTAAAATTATTTACCGAGAAGATGGCTGTTGGGATTTTGTAAACCGAAATTCTTTTCCGTCTTCGTGATAAGATCGCTCAACGAGCCTTCGTTGTAGTTTTCCATCTGGAAGTTTGCGAAGAAGGTATAAAGAACGCTTCTCATCACATTTCTCTTTTCCGCTTTGAAGATATTATAGGTCGTCTGCTGAAGTTCGCCGCCTGCTACCCAAGCGTCATGGTTCATCGAACCGAGGCTTTCTACCTTTCTCCATTCGCCCGTTTCATACAAGCTCTTCAATACGGGGATATTAAGACCCGTCTTGCCTGCAACTTCTTGACCTTCTTCCGTGATGATGTACTTGATGAAATCCCAGCTAAGGTCGGTGTAGCTCTTGTAAACGCCGTTTACCGTCATACCCTTACCTTCCCAAATGTTGGAAATTGCATAACCGGAGTTACCTGCCGCGATATCCTTTACAGGGAAAGCAATGGATTCGAGATACGTGTCGCCGTACGAACCTTTGAAGGTGTTGCTGTAACCCAAGACAACGGGTCTGGAACATACGGACATGAACAAGTTACCGCTGGAGAACTGAACGCCGCCGTTGGTGGTCGTCATGTACGCTTTGCTTGCGTCGTTGGGGAACAATGCGTTGTGCATTTCTTCCAACTTCGCCTTATATTGCGAAATGTTCATCGAAACGCTGCCGTCCGATACGCTCAACAAGTTCGCGCCCATATCGTTCATCAACGTAGTATACGTAGGTTCCCATTCAAGGAAAAGGTTCAAAACCGCTTTCTGCGTCCAAGGCCTTGCAAATTGCTTATCGCCGGTAGCCGCCGAGCCGTTTGCTACGATATATGCGATTCTGTCCGCTACGAATTTCGCAAACACGTACAAATCGTTCATTTCATCCCAGTCCGTACCCGCTACGATCTCGTTCAAACGAGCCATGGTCGATTTGTAACCTTCAGGCATTGCGGAAACGCCTTCCTTGCCCTTATATACCGTTTCGTATGCGGTGTCTAATTCCGCAAAGAGGTGGGTATTGCAAAGGATTGCGGGCTTGTTGTAATCTCTGGGTGCGTAATACAAACCGTATTCCGAATGGTTTTTATAATCTTCTTTACCGTCGGAGTTTGCATCCTTTTCACGGTTGAACGTGCCCGTGGGGTTGGTGTAATTTTTGGTCGGCTTGAACGTACCGTTGGTGGACGCCGTGTCCAACATGGTTTCGTAATACAAGCTGTAATCGGTCTCCGCAGACGATTCGTAGAAAGGTCTTAAATCGGTGAAATACTGATCCCACTGGCTGTGATAGGTGTCCGCCGTCCAAATGATGTTAGGCGACGTGCTGTTTTCTGCCGCAATACCGAGCATGTACTGCTCGAACCCTTCGCCGGAGAACGTTTTGATTTCGATCTCTACGTCGGGATTTTTCTTCTCATAGGCAGCTTTTAAAACTTTCAAAACTTCTTCTTCACCCTTTTCCGTCTGACAAGCAACGGTAATTTTGTACTTGTCCGCTACGATGTTATCGGGCGTTTCGTCCTTTTTACCGCCAAAACACGCTGCGCTGGACAGAATTGCCGTCAACAATAAGCCGCTTACACAAATTTTGCTGAATTTTTTCATTTTATCACCTCATGATATAAATTTTCTATATTATTTAACCTCAACGGTTACCGTTCTAAAAGGTAAGATTACGTACGCTTTTCCGTCTTTCACGCTGTAACGGTTGCTTTCCTTGCCGTTTATGTACAACTTTTCACCGCTTTGCGGCGCGTCCAGCACCACTTGCACGGTCAAGTCGCTCGCGTCGCCGCGTACCGAATTGATCATCACCGAATTATCAAAGATGGTCAAGTCGTATTTCAAACCGCCGAACAACATATTTTCCGTCTTCCAGTACCCAAGCGAATCGGGAAGATTGGGCGTGATCTGCAAAGTTTTACCGTCCAACGAATCGATCCCGAAAAATCCGTAAGGGATCGCCGCGATCGGTAAGATGGCTTCGAGGAATTCCCCGTCGATGCCGATGATACCCACCATCTCGCCGTCTCTTTCCGCCGCGCCTT
Source organism: Clostridia bacterium (assembly GCA_017468345.1). GTDB lineage: Bacteria > Bacillota > Clostridia > Christensenellales > Borkfalkiaceae > Scatosoma. Next base: position 329 of record JAFUIT010000034.1, on the reverse strand, counting down.
TCAGCGAGTTTTGCAACGGCCAGTATTCACCCTTGCCATCGCCGTCCGAATCCCACTGGCTGTCCTCATAATAATCCCAGTAGAAACGGTCGGGGTGCGTGTTGTAATTGTCGCTTTGCACGTAATAATCGTAAATATCCTTATACCAAGCGCCGATCTCTTTCAGTCTTGCGAAGGCGTCGTTCGATCCGTACGTTTGGATACGGCTCATCAAATCGTAGAACGTGGTGTACATATCTGCGCCGCCGTTTTGCAACTGTACTTCGCCGTAAGTCACCCCTATCGCGCCGCTGTACATACCCGTGAAGATGGACACGTCGTCCTTATCT
>JAFUIT010000033.1 GCA_017468345.1 Clostridia bacterium | reverse complement strand
CGCGTGACCCGTTGACGGGTGGCAAGTAATCTATGCATGACTGGCAGGTCAACCAAAGAGTACATTTGTACTACGCCAGTGAACAAGGGCTATGCCCGAAAAATAAAAACCACCCGATATTCGGGTGGATGTTTATTATAATAAAACGAAATGGGCATGCCATGTATGCGATGAAACAAAAAAAGCGAGCCCGTCGGCTCGCTTTGATTGTAACAAAATTATTTAATGACGCCCTTTTTAATGATGATATTCGCATATACCGCGCCTTCGCCCGTGGCGATGACCGCATAAGCTTTTTTCGCTCTTTCATAAAATTCGAAACGTTCCAAATTTCCTGCGCGTAAATTATCATCGTGCTTTTTCGCGATAGTGAAATACTTATCCCAAATGGTAGGGGTGGGATCGCCGTTTGTTGTTTGCATCAAAAGGAAATTTTCCAACGCATAAGTATCCAAAGGAATCAGGGAAAGCACCGCGTCTAACATTTCTTCACCGCCGAGCCCGTCCGCGCGCACAACACGCTGACCGTAAGTTTCCGCAGGGAAGTTGCCGTCCGCGATTACAATTTCATCGCCGTGACCCATTTCGCAAAGAATTTTTAAAAGTTGTGGACTGACAATTTTAGGGATATTTTTTAACATATAAACTCCTTTAGGCAAAGCCGATCTTACTGTATTCAGTTTATCATATCACCGTATAAAAGTCAAGGGAGTAAAAGAAAAAGAATACAAATACTTTTCCGTAATTTTCACAAACTGAAAGAAACGGAGGGGCAGGTATGCGTTCAAAGGCAAAAAAGCGTGAAAGCAAGGGTGCGTTTTTAAAAGGGGCAATTTGGATTGCCGCGGGTGGATTTATTGCAAAAGTCATCGGAGCGCTTTACCGTATCCCCCTGACAAATTTAATCGGCGGACACGGGCTGGGTTTATACCAGTTGGTTTATCCCGTGTACTGCCTTTTATTGACGGTATCCGCAACGGGAATACCCTCCTCGATCGCCAAATTGACGGCGGAACGTATCGCGCAAGGCGGAAACGACCGCGCGGTATTGAAAACGGCGATGAAACTATTTATATGGATCGGATTGGCGGGAACGTTATTGATGGCGGTTATCGCGCCTTTCTTATCCAAAGCGCAGGGAAGTGAGGAAGTTCTATTAGGCTATTACGCATTAGCGCCTTCCGTCTTGCTCGTATCGATTATTTCCGTTTTTCGGGGTTGGTTTCAAGGCAGAAACCGAATGTTCCCCACGGCGCTTTCCGAAGTGGTGGAACAAGTTGTAAAGGTCGGTTTTGGGCTGTTATTCGCTTATTTATTTCGTGAAAGCGTGGTAAAGGCGGTCATCTTTTTACTGCTGTCCGTTTCCTTATCAGAGTTGGTCACCTTGCTGGTTATGTGGATAATTTTTAAACGCGTACCTGCCCCTACTCTTTCAAAAAACGACGGGGGCAGGGTTGCGGTGAAAACGGTTTTAAAAATGAGCATTCCCGTGACTTTGAACTCAATACTCATACCATTATCGGGACTTTTAGACAGTATTTTAGCTCCGCGGTTGCTTGGAGGATATGCGTCGGACGCAGTGGCTTTGTTCGGGCTGTTTTCGGGGGGCGCGGTGACTGTGATCAACTTGCCCGTTTCGGTATGTTACGGGCTTGCCGCGGCAAGTATTCCACGGATCGCGACCGCGAGAGAAAAAGGGGGAAAACTTCGAAAAAATATTTTCTTTTCCCTTGGGATCACCGCTTTTGTCAGCGGGATAAGTGCGGTGGGGTTATATCTTTTTGCCGAGCCTGCTGTAAAAATTATATTCCGCAGTTTAACGGAGGAGGAATTAAACGTTTTAGTGGGGTTAGTGAAAGCGCTTTCCGTCAGTGCATTGACGCTTTCCTGCGTGCAGACGTTGTCGGCATGTTTGACGGCGCAGGGAAAACCGCAATATGCGGCGCTTTCGATGATGATTGCTTTGACGGCGAAAACGGGTTTGTACGTTTTTTGGTTGCGCGATCCGTCCGTTTCCGTTTTTGGGCTCGCTTATGCGACGAATATCGCGTATGCGGTTGCTTTTCTTTTGGATTTGGTGTATAATATGTATATATCAAAGAGAAAAAGGAAGAAAGAGCAATGATTACGGTGATCGGTCTTGGCGTAGAGAAGGGAGATTTGACAAAACGCGGCGAGCAGGCGTTGCGCGAGGCAGCGTCGGTAGGTAAGCCTGTTTTGGTGCGCACCGCGCATACGGCGTCCTATCAAACGGTAGCGGAAATGAATATTCCCCACAAATGCCTCGATTACGTATATGAAAACAGTCGCAATTTTGCCACTTTGGCGAAGAATTTAGCAAAGGCGGTTGCGGATAGCGGTGAAAATTCGGTATATCTCGTGGACGGTGCGGCGACCGAGGACAATTCGGTAAAGGCGCTTGTAAAGCGCTTGCGCGGCAAAGTGGAAATTATCGACGGCGTGTCGAAAACGACCGCACTCGTGCGCGCGGCGGGGTTTGTCGGGTGTTCGTATACGGCGGTATCCGCGTATGAATTGCCCGAAAAAGCAAAGGCAGGCAACCTGAATTTGCCCCTTGTGGTCTATGATTTGGACGATAGCGGTTTGGCGAGCGACACCAAGCTGTTGCTTGGGGATTTATTCGGTGAGGAAACGGCTGTAAAATACTTAATCGGCGGAAAGGCGAAAAAGATTTTTTTGTACGAGCTTGACCGTCAAAAAACGTACGATTATACTTCCGCGGTGGCAATCGAAGAAGTGGAACTTCTAAAAAAACAACGTTTTACGTTGGAAGATTTGAAAGAAATTGTCGTCCGCTTGCGCGCGCCGAACGGCTGTCCTTGGGATAAGGTGCAAACGAACGACAGCATCAAAATGTCGGCGGTGGAAGAAGCGTACGAGCTTGTCGACGCCATCGACCAAGAGGACGATGAAAAGATTTTGGAAGAAGCGGGCGACCTTGCATTGCAAGTGGTATTCCACGCGGTCATGAAAGGGGAAACGGGCGCGTTCAATTTGACGGATGTAATGACGGGGATTTGTCAAAAACTGATCACACGCCATACCCATGTATTCGGTGAAGACAAAGCGACGGACGGCGCAAGCGCGCTTTCCGTGTGGGAAAAGAATAAGATGACGGAGAAACATCAGGTGACGTTTGCCGATTCGGTCAACGACGTACCCAAATGTTTCCCTGCGGCAATGCGCGCTCAAAAAGTGGGCAAACGCGCCTCGAAAGGCGGTATGGATTTTGCAACTGCCGAGGACGCGGCAAAACGTTTGCAAGAGGAACTTGTCGAGTTTTTCGAGGCGTATAAATCGGGCGATCAAACAGCGGCTGAAAAGGAGCTTGGCGACTTGTTGTTTGCGGCCGTCAACGTCGGGCGCAAAGCCGGTTGCGACTGCGAAAAGGCCTTAAAAGAAGCCACCGACCGTTTTGCGGCTCGTTTCACAAAAGCGGAAGCGTTGGCGCTTGCGGACGGAAAAGTCGTGACCGAACTTTCCGAACGGGAATGGGATGAATATTACTTGAAAGCAAAAGCGGCTTTAAAATAAGTATTTTTTTCAAAATGGAGCACCCAGGTATGCGTTTAACACCGATCACCATCAACGGTATCACCGTAAAAAACAACGTATTTCTCGCGCCGCTTGCGGGGTATACGAATTATCCGTTCCGTCGGCTTTGCAAGGGCTACGGCGCGGGGCTTTGTTATACGGAGATGGTGAGCGCAAAGGGGCTGAAATACGGCAGTGAAAACACGGAAGACTTGCTGTATACGGACGAGAACGAGGGGCTTTGCGCGGTGCAAATTTTCGGCAACGATCCGCAAATTATGCGCGCCGCTTGCGAGCATGAAAAAATAAAACCTTTTCCGATTGTGGATATCAATATGGGGTGTCCCGTACCGAAAATTTATAAAAACGGCGAGGGGAGCGCTTTGCTGGAAAATCCTCAACTGGCGGAAAAAATCGTGCAGGAATGCGTAAAAAGCGGTAAGACGGTTACCGTGAAATTTCGCATCGGAATCGATGGGAAGCGCTTGATCACGGAAGAATTTGCAAAACGTATGGAGGGTGCAGGCGCGAGCCTGATTACCGTCCACGGCAAAACGAAGGATAAAATCTATGCGGGTGAAGTGAACTTCGACGAGATCGCCGCGGCGAAAAGGGCGGTGAAGATCCCCGTGATCGCCAATGGCGGCGTGTTTTCAAACGAGGACGCGGAAAGGCTGATGGATAAGACGGGGGCGGACGGCGTTATGGTGGCACGTGCGGCTTTGTTTGATCCGCAAATCTTTTGCGCTTTGACGGGAGAATCGACCGAAAGTAAGCTGGAAATGTTCAAAAAACAGTTAAAATGGACGGAGCAGGTATGCGATGAACGTTTTGTGGTCGTGTTTATGCGAAAAATGGCGGCATTTTACGTGAAAGGAATGCGCGGCGCGGCGGCGTACAAGGAAAGATTGTTTCGCGCGCAGACCGCAGAGGAGATTTTGGCGATTGCCCAAGAATGTTTTCAATAAAAAAGACAATAAAAAACGGCTTTGCTTTTATTTGCAAAGCCGTTTTTGTTTTCTTTGATTATTTATGTACGTAAACGAGTTCGCCGCCCTTCAAACGGGATTCTTCCGCGCAAATACCCATCAAGTGGCTTTCGACGGACGCCTCCAAAGAGGTGGTGGATTCTAAATTCCCCGTCAGCATATCGTACAGTTTTCTGACAAGGAATATATCGCCGCCGCCGTGACCGTAGCCGCCTTCTTCCAGCGCCGCCGTGCTGAACGTTTCCACTTCGTCGTCGAAACGTTTTAAAACAACGCTTTCCGTTTCTTCTTCGAGAATGATTTCGCCCAAAGTACCGTGGAAGTGTATTCTTCTGCCGCTACCGTGCGTAAACGCGGTCATCAAAAGGGAGGCTTTTACGCCGTTTTCAAAGGTCATTTCCGTCAGCTGATGATCGACTACGTTGTTGTCGCAACGGTATACGCATCTACCGTAAGGGCTGGTTTTTAACGCTTCGTACAACTTTTCTTCCGTAACGGGAGCGTTGACGAGTACGTTTAAAGGCCAACTGTTTGAGGGCTTGTTTTCCTTATGCCAACGACCGATATAGTGCCGTTTCGCGCTGTAAGGGCAAGAGTCGATATACTTGCATTCCAAACAGCGATCCGCCGCGCCTTCGGGTGCGTTTTCGGGGAGGAAGTAAGCCAGATCGCCCATGGAAGAAATACTTCTACATTTCGATTTCGCATACCATTGTAAAAGGTCCAAATCGTGACAGCATTTCGCAAGAATCATCGGTGCGGAAACGTCCGTATTTCTCCAGTTGCCGCGCACGTAGCTGTGTGCTTGATGTGCGAATTGTACGCGTTCCAACGCGTTGATGGCGATGAGTTTCCCGATTTTGTCGCTTTCGATCATTTCTTCCGCCTTCAAAAAGAGGGGAGCGTAACGCAAAACGTGGCAAACGAGCGTCTTATTGCCGTATTTTTTCTGTGCGGCGAGGAGTGCCTCGCATTCTTCACGCTTATCGGTGAGGGGTTTTTCGACCATAACGTCGTAACCAAGCTCGAACGCTTTTAAGCATTGACGGGTGTGGTCGGTGTCCAGCGTAGTAATCAACAGTAGGTCGGCGCGTCTTTCTTTGAAAAATTCATTTTCGTCCGTGAAACGCCCGCCTTCGGGTACCTCGAATTTTTCCCCGAAAATTTCCAAACGTTCGGGGCGGATATCGCAAAGCGCAACGATTTTAAAACGGTCGGCCGCGTCGTGGATCTGCCAGCCGTACGTGTTAGCGCCGCGCGCGCCTACGCCGAGAATAGCAACGGTAAAAATTTTCTTTTCCATGTCATTTTCTCCAAAAAAGGGATTTATGTAACCATTATACAACCCGCGTAAAGGGTTGTCGTTTCAAAATCGGCGTAATATATGTCAAAAATTGACCTTTTATTTTCTTTTTGGCGCTTTACCGAACTCCTTTTTATAGGCGCGGTAAAAAGTGTTGGGGCTGTCGAAACCGCATTCGTACGCAACGTCCAAAACCGAACGGTCGGTTTGCGTTTTTAGCAAAGCGTCGGCGCGGCGCACTCGCAAACGGTTTACGTAAGAATTCCAGTGTTCCATCAGGTATTTATGTAAAATACGGGAAAGGTATTCGTGCGAATAACCAAACCGTTTTGCGACGGAAAGTAAGGAAAGATCGGCTTGAGGATTTTCTTCCGCGTATTGTAAAATTTCGCAAACGAGGCTGTTCTTTTTATCCGTTTTTTTCGGTTGCAAGGGGTTTTCTTTGGCGATTTCTCCAAGCACAAGATCGATCGTTCCTTCAAAAGTCGCGTACCTGCCCCTGTCGTTTTGGTAATTTTGAGAACACAAATCGCATAAAAGACGCAAAAGGGAGAAATTGTCAAAACGGAAAAACCGCGGGGGCGTGTTTTGGTCGAAAAAGGCGAAAGCACGCTCGAAATATTCCCGTTTCCCAAGCAAAGCATAACTGCTTGTATTTTGGGAGGCGGCAATGCGGTGCACGGAAAAACTGTCGCAAAAATACCCTTCTCCGCTTGTTAAAACCCGCGTTTCCCCGTCGATGGAAACGGGCAGTTCGCCCGATTCGACAAACAACAGCTCGATCGATCCATGGAAATGCGCGGGCGTTTCGTACTGTTCGCGATGGTAAAAATGAAAGTAGCCTTTTTGTTCGGCGCGCAATTCGTAATAACTCATAAAACACCTCGAAAAGTATTATATCATGCCGTAAAATAAATGTCAATAACCGCGAAAAATTTTATAAAATTTAAAACGGCTTATAAAATCGGGTAAAAACGTGAAAAGCCGAAAGCGCTTATTTGCCCTGAAATTTCGCAAATGCAGCCAAGGCGGTTTCCTATACGGGGAGAGTGAAACAATCAAATTTTCGGGCAATTTTGCGCGTAAAAATGAAAAATCGGAAAGAAGATGCAAAAAACTTTCTTCAAACGCTGTACTTTTGTGAAAAAGTATGGTATAATGGGGGAGTAAAATAACGATTTTCCCTTTTTATATAAAAAAGGGAAAGCGGAATGGAGAACAAATGCTATGGCGGAAAGAGTAGAAGCCGAATACGGCGCGGAGCAAATCCAGGTTTTAGACGGTCTGGAACACATCAGAAAACGTCCGGGTATGTACATTTCGTCCACCGATGCGAAAGGGCTGCATCACCTTGTACACGAGGTTGTTGACAACTCGATCGACGAGGCGTTGGCGGGGTATTGTACGCATATCGAAGTGACGATCAACGACGACGGCAGCTGTACCGTACAGGACAACGGACGCGGTATCCCTACGGGTATCCATCCCAAGGAAGGGATTTCCACGTTGGAAGTCGTATTTACCAAGGTGAACGCCGGCGGTAAATTCGGCGGCGATTCCGGGTACAAAGTATCCAGCGGTTTGCACGGCGTCGGCGTAAAAGCGGTAAACGCTTTGTCCGAATGGTTGGAAGCGGAAGTGCGCCACGAAGGCAAAATCTTCAAGCAGGTCTACAACCGCGGCGTGCCTCAGCGCAGCGTGCAGGTGATCGGGGAAACGGAAGATATGGGTACGATCGTTACCTTTATGCCCGATAAGGACATCTTCGAAACGACGATTTTCAACTACGACACCTTGAAGGGCAGACTGCGCGAGTTGGCTTATCTGAACAAAGGTCTGCGTATTACTTTGGAAGACGCAAGACAAGGTCAGGAGCAAAAGGACTCCTTCTGCTATGAAGGGGGTATTTGTTCGTTCGTCGAAGAATTGAACAAAAACCGCGAGGAATTGTTGTTCCCCGCACCCGTATACTTTGAGGAACAGGAAGGCGACACCGTTTGCGAAGTGGCGATCCAGTACAACGAATCGTACAACGAAGTCATTTACAGCTATGCAAACAACGTCAACACCATCGACGGCGGTACGCACGTGGAAGGCTTGAAGATGGCGCTGACCAAAGTCATCAACGAAGCGGGTAGAAAACAAAATATATTAAAGGAAAACGACAAGCTGACGGGCGAGGACGTCCGCGAAGGCATCACGGCGGTCGTTTCCGTAAAATTGATCAACGCGCAGTTCGAATCGCAGACGAAGGACAAGCTGAACAACTCGACCATTCGTACTTTCGTAAACAAGTGCGTGACCGAACACATGGCTACCTTCTTGGAGGAAAATCCTTCCATCGCAAAAGAGTTGGTACTTCGTTGTATCACGGCGCAAAAGGCGCGTGACGCGGCGAGAAACGCGCGTGAATTGACGAGGAGAAAGGGCGTTTTGGGCTCGACGACGTTGCCCGGTAAGTTGGCGGACTGCTCGGACAGAAGAAGCGAACTTTGCGAAATTTACATCGTAGAGGGCGACTCGGCAGGCGGTACGGCAAAACAGGGGCGCGACAGACGTTTCCAAGCCATTTTGCCTTTGCGCGGTAAGATTTTGAACGTAGAAAAGGTGCGCTTGAACCGAGTGCTTGAAAACGAAGAAATCAAATCGATGATCACGGCGTTCGGGTGCGGTATTTTGGATGATTTCGACGAAAGCAAATTGCGTTACGACCGTATCATCTCCATGACCGATGCCGACGTCGACGGCGCGCATATCCGTATCCTTTTGTATACCTTCCTTTTCCGCTATATGCGTCCCTTGATCGAACACGGTCACGTATATTCGGCAAAACCGCCCCTTTATAAAGCAACCATCAAAGGGCATGACGATTACCTCTATTCGGAAGAAGAAAAGATCGAATACGACAAAAATGCAACGGGTAAGGTAGAATACCAGCGTTATAAAGGTCTGGGTGAAATGAGTAAAGAACAGCTTTGGGACACGACGATGAACCCTGCGACCCGTACGCTCATCCGCGTCACCATGAAAGACGCGGCGGAAGCGGACCAAATGTTCTCCATGCTCATGGGTGAAAACCCCGAACTGAGAAGGAAGTTTATTGAAGAAAATGCTTCCCTCGTAACAGACCTTGACGTTTAAGGAGGTTAAAAATGGCTAAAAAAGAAACCAGCCCGGAATTGACCGAGGAGTTTAAGAAAACTCTGGAAATGACAAAAATGCTCGACATCGAGGTAGACGACGAGTTAAAACGCTCGTTCATTGCCTACGCGATGGCGGTAAATAAATCCCGTGCGATCCCCGACGTGCGCGACGGTTTGAAACCCGTTCACAGACGTATTTTGTATTCCATGCACGAAATGGGGCTTTACAACGATAAGGCGACGAGAAAGTGCGCCCGTATCGTTGGTGACTGTATGGGTAAATATCACCCTCACGGCGACAGTTCGGTATACGATGCGCTCGTGCGTTTGGCGCAGGAGTTCACCATCAACTTCCCCCTTGTATACGGTCACGGTAACTTCGGTTCCGTAGACGGCGACGGGGCGGCGGCAATGCGTTACACCGAAGCAAAACTTTCCAAGCTTGCGTCGGAAATGCTCCGCGACCTCGATAAGGAAACGGTGGATTTGATCCCCAACTTCGACGGTACGGAAATGGAACCCACCGTATTGCCTGCAAGATATCCCAACTTGCTCGTAAACGGTGCGGACGGTATCGCCGTAGGTATGGCGACCAACATTCCTCCCCACAACCTTGCGGAAGTAATCGACGGTACGATCGCTATGATCGACAACCCCGATATTACGGTGGACGAATTGATGGAATACATTCCCGCGCCCGACTTCCCCACAGGCGGTATCATCATGGGCAGAAGCGGTATCAAGCGCGCGTACCGTACGGGTCAGGGCAACCTTGTGATCCGTTCGAAATGCGAGATTGAAGAATACGGCTCGGGTGCGAATATGCGTTCGCGTATCGTCGTTACGGAAATCCCGTATCAGGTAAACAAAGCGCAGTTGATCAAAACGATTGCGGACATGGTCAACGATAAGCGTTTGGAAGGCATTTCTGATATTCGCGACGAATCGGGCAGAGACGGTATGCGTATCGTTATCGAATGCAAAAAAGACGCAAACGCGCAGGTCGTTTTAAATACGCTGTTCAAAAAGACGAAATTGCAAATTTCCGACGGTATCATTCTGTTGGCGCTCGTTGAAAACGGTACCGAGCCGAAGAATTTGAACTTGCAGGAAATTTTACATCATTATCTTGAACATCAAAAAGAAGTCATCACTCGCCGTACCCGTTTCGATTTGAACAAGACGGAAGAACGCGCGCACATCATCGCAGGCTTGGTTTTGGCGCTTGCGAACGTGGATGAAGTCATTCGTATCATCAAAGCGTCGGCGGATAGAAACGCGGCGGTAACGGGCTTGACTTCGGCGTTCGAGTTGGACGAAAAGCAGGCGATCGCGATTTTGGAAATGCGTTTGCAGAGATTGACTTCTTTGGAAGTGGAAAAACTGAAGGACGAATTGTCTGCACTGCGTGCGACGATCGCCGATTTGAAGGATATCCTTGCCAACGAAAGCCGAGTATTGAATATCATTCGTACCGACCTCGAAACGATCAAGGAAAAATATCCTTCCCCCAGAAAGACGGAAATTTCCGTGGATTACGGCAATATCGACGACGAAGACCTCATCGACAGAGAGGATATCGTAATCACGATCACTCACGGCGGTTACATCAAACGCTTGCCCGTTGACGAATACAAGGCGCAGGGCAGAGGCGGTAGAGGTATCACCGGACATAGACCCAAAGAGGAAGATTACGTGGAAAAAATGTTCGTTTGCTGTACGCACGATCCCATTTTGCTTTTCTCCTCGAAGGGAAAAGTGTACTCCATCAAGGGTTACGAAATTCCCGAGGCAAACCGTACGGCAAGAGGCCGCGCAGTTGTCAACATCGTACAGCTTGACGCAGGTGAAAAGATCGAGGCGGTACTGCCCGTTCTTGCAGACGGTACGGGCTATCTCGTGATGGCGACCGAAAGAGGTTTGATCAAGAAGACGCACACGGATGAATTTAAACGTATCGCGAAGAACGGTAAAATTGCGATTAAGTTGCAAGAAAACGACCGCTTGATCGGCGTACGTTTCACGACGGGCGAGGACGAAGTGTTGATCGCGTCCCGCGGCGGTAAGTGTATCCGCTTCTCCGAAAAGGACGTTCGTCCCACGGGCAGAGGCACGCAGGGCGTTAAGGCAATCACGCTTGCAAAGGACGATATCGTCGTGGATATGCTCATCATCGACGCTACCAAGGATTTGTTCACGTTGACTTCGCTCGGCTACGGTAAGCGTTCGAAAGTGGAAGATTACCGTTTGCAAAGCCGCGGCGGTAAGGGTATCAAAGCGGGTATCTTTAACGATAAGACGGGTTACCTTGTCAACTTGAAAGACGTAACGGATGAAAACGATATCATGATCATTACGACGGGCGGTACGATCATTCGTATGCACGCGGATACGATTAGCTGTATCGGCAGAAGCACGCGCGGCGTACGCGTCATGAACGTAAAAGACAGCGAAGTTGCTACGGTAGACATCACCGAACGCGACGACGAAGCGGAAACGCAAGCTCCCGAAGAAACGGCGGCGGATCTCAGCCCCGAGGATTTGGCTGGAGATACGGAAGTCGAAGAAATCGAAGAAACGGTAGTCCTTGACGACGAAGCGGAAGAAACTCCCACGGCGGACGACGAGGAATAATCAAATACCTGCCCCCTTGATTTTATGGTAACATACGCCCGCGGCGACTGCCGCGGGCGTTATGTTTTTGTTTAAAATATAAAGAAAAATCTCTCCTTTCAAAGGAGAGATTTTTGATAGATAGTGAAATTATTTATTTGCCGCGCGCTTTGCCAATTCTTCCTGCGGAGTTTCGGCAGGGTTGAGCATATCAAACGCTTTGATCAGGAATCCCGATATCGGGAAGGACGCTTGCACGATAATGATCATCAGCAAAATTTGAGGGATCGTAAAGCTTACCGACGTCCAATCGTCGAATACAAATCCGCCGAAGATGGGGACAACCAAGACCAGTACGCACAATGCCGCGGACAATACCCACAAAACGGCGCGTACGATATTGAAAGGCTGACAGATACGGTACAGCATGACCAAGCCGCAGAAGGTGAGGGCGATCATCATTAAGGCTTTGTATTCCAACGTTTCCACGCCCGCCGCGTCGATTAAACCGAAGGTTTCCGCGATGGGAAGTCTGTGACACATGTAGACCGCCATAATACCGATAGACATCGTCAATGCCCCGGGGATTGCACGGCTTAAAACGTAGGGGATAAATTTGCCCTTTACGCGGTCGGTATTCGGTTGCAACGACAGTACCAGCGAGGGGATCGCGCTGACCAACATTTCGTACATCAGCATGTTGTTCGTCTTGAAGAAATATTTGCTCGGCAACAAAATGCAGACGACCGCCAAAATCAAGATCAGCAAAGTCTTCATAATGTACAGCGAGGACGAATTTTTTACGTTGTTGATAACGCGTCTGCCTTCGTTTACGATCTTGGGCATCGAGCCGAAGTTATTATCCTGTAAAACGAGGTTGGATACGTTACGCGCCGCTTCGCTGCCCGATGCGACGGAGATAGCGCAGTCCGCTTCTTTCATGGCGAGGATATCGTTGACGCCGTCGCCCGTCATGGCAACGGTATTGCCCGATTTTTTGATCGCCTTGATCAAAATTGCTTTTTGTTCGGGAGTAACGCGTCCGAATACGGTGTACTGATTTGCCGCGGTTTCCACTTCCAAATCGGAAAGCCCCTCAAGGGAAATGAACTGCGCCGCATTTTTGATGCCTGCGCGGCGTGCAACTTCGGAAACGGTAACGGGGTTGTCGCCCGAAATTACCTTTACGTTTACGTCGTTTTCGCGGAACCATTTTATGGTGTCGATTGCGTCCGGACGAATGTTGTCGGAAAGAGTAATGACCGCCACGGCGCGAAGCCCGGAGGGAACTTTATCCCCTTGAATTTGCCCCGTTGCATGAGCCAAAACCAGTACGCGCAGGCCCATTTGGGCATATTGTTTTACGATGCGGTCGATACGCACGGGCACAGGTTTTAAAACAAATTCCGGCGCGCCCATGACGTAAGTGCCTACGTCTTCAAAGGTAACCGCGGACAGTTTTCTTGCCGAGGAGAAGGGCAGGGTTGCAATCGGGTTTAACGCGGTAGAATGTCCAAACCGTTCGTACAAAGCGATAGAGGTTTGGTTGTTGTCGGGGAGTGCTGCAAGCATCGAACCCAAGATATCGTCGACGCCGTAATCCGTCCCTGCCGAGCCAAGCAAGATACAATCGCTGACCTTCATTCTGCCGTCGGTGATCGTACCCGTTTTATCGAGGCAAAGCACGTTGACGCGCGCCAGCATTTCGAGCGAATACATATCCTGCACGAGAGTATTGTATTTCGCCAAACGGATCATACCCGTGGACAGAGCGACGGTAGTCAACAGCAACAGCCCCGAGGGAATCATACCGATGACAACGGACGCGGTGTTTTGAATGGTTTCGTTCAAATCCTTGTTGTTACTCATCAAGGTTTTCCAGAACCCGCCGTTTGCGCGCATCGCGTCCCAACTGCCTTCGATCGTGTTGTAGTTGGTGAAAAATACCAAAATCGCTACGGGAATGATGATAAACGCAATCACTCGGATAAACAAGCTGATGGAGTTCATAATTTCCGAATTCGGGCGTTTATATTTCTTCGCGCGGGAAGTAAGCTTACTGATATAGGTATCGTCGCCGATTTTATCGACGCGAACGGCGATTTGACCGCTTGCGACGAACGAGCCTGCGAACAGTTGCGCCCCGTCCTCCTTTTTGATGGGAACGGATTCACCGGTGAGCAGGGATTCGTTCAATTCCGCCATGCCCTCGACGGCGATACAGTCGGCAGGTACTTGTTGTCCTGCGGACAGCAACAAAATATCGTCTACGACCAGTTCCTCGGCTGGGATTTCCACTTTTTTCCCGTTACGCATGACTTTTGCGGTGGGGGAGGAAAGAATGGAAAGCGCGTCCAGTTTCTTTTTCGCCCTGATCTCCAACACGATACCGACGGCGGTATTGACGACGAAGATGATGACGAACAAGTACTGCGACATGGGCGCGTGCGCCAAGATCAAAGCGAGCGCCGCGATCGCGCAGAGGATATTGAACCCCGTAAAGATGTTGCCGATAAAAATGCTGGGGTAAGATTTGGAATACTTTTTCCCCGTAGCGTTGACAAGTCCTTGTTCGACGCGCTGTGCGACCTGTTCGGAGGATAAGCCCTCGTTTGCCGCGGCGTTAAACCGTTTGACGCTGTCGGCGGAAACGGCAGATTGTTTTTTCTTTTTTATTTTCGGGAACAGCGATAGGAAGTTGCGATGGCGCTTTTCCTCTTTGGAAACGCGTTCCGTCGAATTGTTGTCTTTTTTCATAAAACAAAACACTCCGTGAAAATCTCTCAAGCGAGATACTTCTTTTATTATAGCATATAGAAGAAGAAATTACAAGTTTTTTAAGGAAATTTTATAGGAAATCGGGTTTAGGACTTTTGATTTAATTGCTTTTAGGAAAGAAAAGTTGTATAATAGGCTAAACGGCGGCGATACGAGCCGTTGAATACGCAGGAAATCAAAATCGAGGTGTTATATGATCGATATCAATCTTATCCGCACGAATGCGGAACTCGTAAAAGAAAATATTCGTAAAAAATTCCAAGATCACAAATTGCCGCTTGTCGATCAAGCGTTGGAGCTGGACGCAAAGCGCCGCGCATTGATTTCGGAAGGGGACGCGCTTCGCGCGGCAAGAAATACCCTTTCCAAGCAAGTCGGTATGCTGATGAAGGAAGGAAAAAGAGAGGAAGCCGAGCAGGTAAAGGCGCAGGTAAAAGCGGACGCTGAACGCCTCGTTGCCATCGAGCAGGAAAGCGCAGAAACGGAAGCCGCTTTGAAAAAGACGATGATGGCGATCCCCAACATTATTGCAGACGACGTACCCATCGGCAAGGACGATTCGGAAAACGTGGAATTACAGCGTTTCGGCGAAGCGGCTGTGCCCGAATTTGAAGTGCCTTATCACTTGGATATTTTAGAAAACCTCGACGGTATCGACGTCGATTCCGCACGCCGTACCTCCGGTCAAGGGTTCTATTATTTGACGGGGGATAT
>JAFUIT010000032.1 GCA_017468345.1 Clostridia bacterium | reverse complement strand
TGTAAATACGAACAATAAAAACGCACACGAAAAGAGTTCCGTAATACGCGGAACTCTTTTCTTTAACGTTACAACGTGTTTACAATATTATTGCAAGCCCCTTTTGATAAGCCGAAACACTCTTTGCAGAGGATAGAACAATATGCCGACCGTTACCGCCGTACAGACGATCTGCGGAATCATAAAGGACAGCGACGCGTAAAAATACGCCCGCCACGCGCGCTCGGAAAACCCCAACCAAAGCGGCGTTATCAAGTTATCAAGCATTGTAAAACACACCGTACATATACACGCCGCCGCCGTCAGCCACCAAAGGCAGACGAGCGGCCTTTTTACAATATGCCCAAATCCGCCGAAAACCGCCGTTAAGAAGTTGTAATATACGAGATATAAAACGAGCACCGTCGGAGAGAACGAAAAAATCAACTGCCGCAAAAGGGAAAACGCCGTCGCCGCCAACGTTCCACGACATATCCCGAACACGAATGCATACGCGACGAATAAAAGTGTAACAAGCTCCACGCCCGGCACGGCGGACAACGCCAACTGTATCCCGATTAAAAGCGCGATAAAGACGGCAAGATAAGCGCACTCTTTTGCCGAGTGCGCCCAAAGATTTCCGCGCCTTTTATTCTGCGCGTTTTTTTGGGAAAAATCCCCTTGTATTTTGCCTCCCTTTTCCACGTTCATCGCGTACCGTCCCCTATCCTTTTATTAAAAACCTTGATACGACCATACGTAAATAGCCCCTGCAACGAGCGTCAAATCACCCGCGCCAAAGTTCGCGCTTCCCAAAATCTGTCCTTCGTATTCCAAGCTCCCATATTGCGTCGAAGACATTTCGCTATCCGAAGTATACAGCATCCAACAAGGATTGTAATCCACGTCGTTTTCCACGCCGTTGATACCCGTTATCATACCGTTAGACATGATAAAGGTAATTTCTCCCTTTTCCTGCAAGCTTTCCATCGCGTTAAGCAGAACGGCGTTTCCGTCCGTCTTATCTACACGGATAACGACCTGCGTGTCGTTGGAAGAAAGCAAGCTACATTCTACTTCGCCGCCCTTATTGCAAGCGGCAAACCCAAACGCGCACAGCACAAAAAGATCGTAGTATAACAAAAAAACTCTGATACTTTTCATAAAAACGCCTCCTAAAAAAATAAGCCCGAACGCAATATGCGTTCGGGCAAAAATACAAAACGAAAAACCACCGCCATACCAAAGGCGGCACTTTACGCTTTTTCCGCCCATCCGCAGAAAATTTGCAACAAAAACGCAGGGCAGGTCTCCCGACTTACAACGCCCTTGTACGCTTGACAAATACCGCTAACATCGGCGTTCGTCGCGTACACGTCCCCCTTCTTCCCGCTTTTGGCAGTGAAAGAAAACAGGCGTTCTTACGGTTGCGGAGGCAGCGGAGCAACTCTGCTAAACAGCAAATTTCTCTCTTCCCTATTAAACTCTTTCCGCAGAAAGAGTACCGCGCGTTCGTATGCAGTTTTATTGTTGGCGCAACGCGCACCACACTTTCCCTATACTTAATACAAAGCGTCGAAAAGTTCCTTTCTCGTCTTGGTGGAAATCCAGCAGCAGGACACCGATCCCGGCCCTACATGCGAACCGATAACGGGCCCCATAATGGTAATTCTGGGTTTTACACCCGTACGTTCTTCCACGAGCGCAGCAAGTTCTTCTGCGCCTTTTTCGTTGTTGGTATGCACGATTACGGCAAACCGCTTGCCGTCAAAACTTTCCAAGGGCGCAACGTTTAAATGTTCGACCACACGCGAAAACGCCTTTTTCATGCCCTTGCATTTTTCCAATACTTTCAGTTTGCCTTCGGTATCAAAGGAAAGCATGGGTTTGATATTCAGCATCGTCCCAAACGCTGCGGATACCGCGGACACGCGTCCGCCCTTTTTTAAATAAAACAGGTCGTTAGGGATAATACAATGCTGCACGCGGTTGCGCACGTCCATCAAATACTCGTACGTTTCTGTTGCGGACATGTCCTTATCGCGGCAATCCGCCGCCAATTCCACCACAACACCCTGCCCAACCGTTGCAGAAAGAGGGTCTACTGCATATACGGTAAAATCAGGATATTCCTTTTTCATATCTTCCGCCGCTTGCTGTGTAATCGTAATTGTGTTCGCAAGCCCCGACGAAATCATAAAATGCACTACTTCCTTGACACCCGCTTTCGCAAGCGCGGTAAAATGTTGCATATGCGCGTCGTAGTTGAGTTTTGCCGTACGCGGAAAATACCCCGCGGACACCTTTTCGTAAAACGCAACGTACTCTTCTTCTTGTGTAAAATTGTCCAAATATTCTTCGATCGCGCCGTCCTTTTCCATGGTAAACGTCAAGGGAACAAACCAAATATCACGTTCCTTTATAAACGCACTCTTCAAGTCGCAGGTAGAATCGGTAGATACTGCAAAGCGAGCCATTTTTTTCTCCTTTTGCTCTTTTATTTTTTCATTTAATATTATAACACAACTGACGGTTTCTGTCAATTAAATACAAAATATTTTCAATATATTTGTAACCGTTTTTCGTGACATATTTTTCTATGCGAAATCTTTTAAAACCAGACCACAAAAAAATAAATTTTTCTTCTTCAAAAAGCTTGAAAAATCCGCGTAAAAACGCTATAATAGTATAGGACCTTTGTCCATAGGACAAAACAATACGATATAAGCGAGATTTTTATGACCTTACAAGACTATCTCAATTTACGGAACGGAACGGACGTGCGCGGCGTTGCCGTGGACGGCGTAGCAGGCGAGCCGATTACGCTCACTCCTGCGGCGGCTCAAAATATCGTAGCGGCGTTTTGCAAGTGGTTGTCTGAAAAAACGGGCAAACAAAAACTGTTGATCGCCGTCGGACACGACAGCCGTATCTCGGCGCCAATCCTTTGTGACGGCGCGGTAAAAGGCATTACCTTATCGGGACACGACGCCCTTGTAACGGGGCTGTCCACCACTCCGTCTATGTTTATGCTCTTAAAAGACGAGCGTCTTACGGCAGACGAACGCCCCGACGGATCGCTGATGATCACGGCAAGCCATTTGCCGTATAACCGCAACGGTTTGAAATTCTTTTCAGAAAACGGCGGTTTGGAAAGCGGCGACATCAAAGAAATCTTGACAATGGCGGCAGAAATCACGATCAGCAGCGAAAACGTAGGCAAGGTTTTTACCTGCTCTTACATTAACGAATACGCGCAATCACTCGTTGAAATCGTCCGCAAGGCTTGCGGGGAAGACGAACCGCTGAAAGGCAAGCGTATTTTGGTAGACGCGGGCAATGGCGCGGGCGGTTTTTATGCCGACAAAGTTCTTGCGCCCCTTGGCGCGGATACGACGGGTTCGCAATTTTTAGAACCCGACGGCACGTTCCCCAACCACATTCCCAATCCCGAAAATAAGGATGCTATGCAATCGGTTTGCAATGCGGTTAAGGCGGCAAACGCCGATTTCGGTATCATTTTCGATACGGACGTAGACCGCGCGGGCGCGGTGGATAAG
>JAFUIT010000031.1 GCA_017468345.1 Clostridia bacterium | reverse complement strand
GCTGTCCGCAGGAATCGCCACCGTCACTCTCGTAAACGCATCCATGCCGTCCACTTTAAAGGTCAAGTTCGTACCGTCCGAAGTGATTTCCAGCTTATGCGCATAACCGTCCACACCGTTCCCGATGCCCGTATAATCGGCAAGCCAACCCGGCCCTAAATCGATATTTGTATTTAACGTCATCCAACCGGATTCGTTGCTATGTACGCCTATACCCGTCGCCCAAGGATCGAGCGTTTCCGCGCACGGTACAAGCGCAACATCGAAACTGCTCGTTTGCGCGTAAAAATCCATCGAAATGTATTTCGGCACGTTCAAAGCAATCGCTTGTTCCAAATACCCGATTTGCTTGTTTGGCGTAATTGAATTGTCCGGTGCAAGCGCGCCTTTCGTAACTTTCCAGCCGTAATTGCTCGCGGGCGCGGCAAAATCCGCCCCGTCCATGGTATCCGTGAAATCCCATGATAAAACCGCGGTTTCTGCCGACGTTTTAGCAGTCGGCGTATGCAGCGCAAATGCCACCGAGCCAAATACTGCCGTCAAAGCGCAAAGTACGCCTATCAGTTTTTTTCTATATGACTTCATACTTTTCTCCTTCCGTCACGTTGCATTTTAGGAGTTTTTTTAGTCCCAAATATCGTATCCCCAGTCGTCCGATCCGTCGCCAAAGGGACTGGTACGTACAACGTCCTCTTGTTGGAAAAGTATAATTTCTAATTCAGGCAATTCATATTTTTTCATAATGGTTTACCTTTTTCTTCGATTAAATTACCGCTACTTCTGCGATGCAGAGGTATGCGCTGCCCGTGTCCGTAATCTTCTTTTGGATCTTAAATCCGCTGAACACCGTATCCGCATGCCCGATTGCCGCCATATCCAGTACAAACACGTCGTTGCTTGCATATACGGGCGTGTTATCGACGGGCGTTTCGTAAAGAAGGATCTCCGTACCGTCCGACTTCAAACCGTAGATCTTGAAATCCTGTCTGCATTCGGGTTGGTCTACTTCCGCCCTTGCATACAGCAAGAATTTGCTTACTTTGCTTCTATCCACCAAGTCGAACGCTACCCAAGCGCCATCCTGATCCGCAGGATCGTTGCTTGCCATCGACCATACCGAAGAAGTGTAACCGTCGCCGATATAATCGGGCGCGTTCGGGTTCAAAGTACTGCTTGCGCGGAAATTGTTCATTTCGAGCGTAATCGCCGTGCCCAATTTCGCAAGTTCGGTCATCGCGCCGTCAAACTTGCCGTCCTTGTTCCAGTCTTGTTCAAAGTGGGTGTACATGCATTCTTCCAAATCGACGTTCATGGTCGCGTACACTTTGTTGGACGAATGCCCGTCCGCTTTAAGCAGGAATACGTCGCCGCTTTGATACCCTTCCGAACGGAAGGAAATCCAACGGTCCGTCCATTCGATGATGTCATTGATACCCACTTGCGTTACCGTACCGTCGGCAGCGTAAAGGATCAAAGCGCCTTCCGTGCTATCGCCGAGGTTATAACCGTAAACGGTCGTGACCGTTTTGCTGTTCGTTCTAAAGCCCGTCAAAACCGCCTTCGTGGGCAACAGCGTAAAGCCGTCTTCCTTCACGCCCGACGCGGCAAAAATTTTCTCTTTGTCTTCCTCTTTCGCTTTGACGATCTTGTAATATTCCACTTCGCCCTTCACGTCTTTCTTCGCGTTGATATCTTCGTACTGCTGCGTGTTGACGTCCTCTGCGATGTAGTTGTTTTCTACCATCAGTTTGCTTTCGTCGCTGTCCCCGCCCGAATTGCTGTCAAGGTAGATCCCTGCGTTTGCCCACCAGATCTGTCCTGCCTGCGAAATATCTTCGGGATATTTATACACGGAGTTGTACGATTCGCCGATGTAGTTGTTCGTAATCTTCGAGTTGGGCATACAGCCGATCGTGTAGATCGGACCGCCGTCCGACAGTAAGCCGTTACAGTTCGTCAAGCGGTTGTAACTTACGTCAAACCCGGAAAGGAACGGATAAGTCGTTGCAACCCAGCCCCAACCGATACTGATACCCGTGTAACGAACGTTGTTGATGGTATTGTGATGAATTTTCACGTTGACGCCGTAATTGAAAATCACCGCACACGCGTCGTAATCCTGCCAACCGATATCCGTGAAATAGTTATTGCTGACGTCTACGTCTTGAATGAACGTTCTTGCGTCCTTGCTGACGATGGTGATATCGTAAGCGGTAGCACTTGCCAAAATGCCGTTACCGCCAACCGAACGGAATACGTTTTTCTGCACCGCCGCGTTATTGACGCCCTGTACAAAGTCGATCGCGCCGCCGCCCATACAAGCAAACACGTTCCCGCTGAACGTAACGTTTTCCGCATATTCGAAGCTGAGCGCCGCTACGGGTCTGCCGTCGTTGATACCGCCAGAAATACGTTTGGTTTCAATGTTGTCGTTTCTGTTCGCCTGACCGCCGACCTTGCCGTCGACCACTTCGTTTTTGGTATATTTGAAATTGAGCCCTTCTACGTGGATACCCGACACTTTCGCGCCGATTTCACCCTCAACCGACATCAATACTTCGGTGTAAGGAATACGCAACGTCGTATTTTCCTTCGTTTCCGTTGCATAGGGCAGGTAATAAACGCAACCTTCGTCTTCCGACCAGAACCATTCGCCGCTGACGTCCATAAACGCCATCGAGTTTTCAAAATGGTATCCGCATCTGGGACGAATCGTCAACCCTTCACGCGCAAATACAAAGCTGTCCTCGCCCGAAATTTGCACACGTGCGAAATCCGTATCCTGTTTTACGCTCTTAATACGCAAATACGACTCCGACCACATGATGGCAACCGTCATAATCGAGCCTTCAAAATCCGCCTCGCTAAATTGCGCAACGTCGCTCTTTTCCAAAATAATCTCGCGGAGGGTACGGTCCATGTTCAGCAAACGGAACTCCTCCCCGGAGTTCGGATGACGGGCGCGCACGCCGTAATTGTCGTTGATATACAGTTGGTTGATCTTTTGATCGCAAGGGATCTTCCAGTATCTGTGACCGCCGAACATATTTGCATCGGTCGCCTCTACGATGGTATCGCTTGCCACCTGTTTCGAACCGCTGACCGTCGCTTTGTTCGCATTACGGCTTCTTATGTACAGCTGGCCGCCCTTAACGTCGTCCTCTAAAATCTTCAAGGTGGAGTCCACGTAATATTCGCCGTCGTCCAAGAGGATCATTGCATCTCCTTCGTTGCCGACCGCATACCATTCTCTCACAAGCAGTTGCGCCTGATTTAACGAAGTAACCGCCTTTTCCCAAGACGAGCCGTCGTTTGCATTGTCGCCGTTATGGGATACGTGTACGGTGTATTTCGGCGTAGCATCCGTATAAGGCACGCTGATATTGTCCTCAAACGCCGTGGGCGTAGCCGCCGCCGTTTTTAAGGTCTTTTCGTCTACTTGATATGCGGCTTTTACCCCGTTCGTACAAGCAGTAAACGCCGTCATACCAAAACAGCACGCCAGCCCCAAAGTAACGATAAGCTTTAACAGTTTTTTCATCGTTTATCCTCCGAATCTTTCGATAAGAATATTGTGTTCCGCCCCTTATTTGCCGCCGTCAAAAGCGACACTAAGACGCAGTATACGATTATCCAAATATATTTTACAACAAAATTTTTTCCCTTACAATAGTTATTCGTTGCAGGATATTGTTCTTTTGTTGCAAATCCTTTCCTTATATATTTAAAGAAAATTGACAATCTATGGTTGATACAATTTCGCCAATGTTTCAAAGCACAAATTTATTTTAGATACAAAAACACAAAAACGGCGTCCGTCAAGACGCCGTTTTTATATGATTTTACAATTTTATTCCTTCTTGGAAAAGGATTTTCTATACTCTAAAGGAGTGAACCCAAACCGCACTTTAAACTGACGGCAAAAATGGGGATAATCAAACATGCCCACGTGCGAACAAATCTCCGTCACCGACAAATCGGAATTGAGCAACAAAAACACCGCTTTATCCATACGGTAATTTTGCAGATACTTTTCCACCGAAACGTTTAAACACTCTTTAAACAGCCGATACAGACTGACGCGGTGCATATTCACTTCATCGGCTATATCGGAAACGCGGATGCCCCGTTCGTAATTTTTCTTGATGAAGTCGATCGCTTTATTAAGGACGTCCTCTTTTGCCGATTTGATACCTTCCGTCTTGTTCCGTTCACTTTCTTTGATCAAGCTTGCCAAAAGCACGTAGGTGTTTCCAATCACCATATATTCCGCCCAAAGGTCGGGTTTTTTTACGGCGTTGATCGAACGCATAATCGAGCGAATGGATTGATAATTTTTCGGCCGTACGATATATCCGTCTACCCAATCGACCAAGTCCACCATTTTTTCCGCCGCCGTACCGTGAAAAGCAACAAAATAATATTCCCACGGGTCTTCATTATCTGCTTGGTAAAAAGTTTCCTCGTTGGGCCGAATCAAAAAACCTTCGTTTTTTTGCAGGTAGAACGTACGTCCGCCCACGATATATTTCCCTTTGCCTGACGTGATAAAGTGCAAAAGATAATAATCTCTTTTGCTGGGCCCGTACATATTCGTCGGAAGGCAAGTATGCTTCCCATAATGGTGTATGGAAAGCTCGTTACTTCTCTTGTCCCCCGGAAAAACCAGTTCGGGGAATTGTTTGCCTTTTTCCATTCCTTTTCCTCCCGGCACGACGCGTTTGCGTCTGCCTTCAACCCTTATCTTTTACCGAAATCCTTTTCAAATAAACATTTTATTTGTGTTGGTTGAAAAACCAACACAAAGGGGCATGCCCCTACTCGTTTTTTCTTTTATTTCCCCGTATTTTCGTTGTTTTTTTCCATTATCTTTTTCAGCGAAAGCAACTTTTCAAGCAAAGTATTTTCATTGTACAAGTAATGATTGCACGCCTCGAACCCGATCGACGGATCTTCCGCCGACAAACGGATCACGCGCTTTGTATTTTCAAATTCTTCCTGCGCCGCCGCCAAATCGCGGTCCACGATCCATTTGCTTTGCAAATACACGCTCCTAAGCGCGCAATATGCCGCCTCCGCGATGCGTTTCATACTGACGGAATTATACTCGCACACGCCTTCTAAAATCTCCAAGCCCTTTTTCCAAAGCGAAGTAATTGC
This sequence comes from Clostridia bacterium, assembly GCA_017468345.1. GTDB lineage: Bacteria > Bacillota > Clostridia > Christensenellales > Borkfalkiaceae > Scatosoma. The sequence continues at coordinate 4,989 of JAFUIT010000031.1, read as the reverse complement.
TCCAAAACGTTCAAGGAAAAGTTCTTTTGAGAAATAACCTCTCCACATATCGATATTATCGAACGGGTAGCCTACCATGGACGCGGGCAAGCCAGTGGGTTCTTCATAGAACGGGTTTGCACAACCGACGTTTTGAGGGCCGAAATATGCCAAAGACACGCTAAAGGGGAACTTTTCAAACCCTTCCGAGAAATACCCGCTTGCCGCTTTGACCTTTTGCCAATCGCTGCCGAACATTTCCTTGTACCAATCCTCGATCGCTCCGCCCGCTTTTGCGTGGGATACGAGGGACAGGTTAAAACTGGGATATCCGCCGAGCGACCAACTGAGCATATGTCCGTCCACGTCCAACTCTTTTAAGTTTTGCAAATGTTTCCAAATCAATTCAAAGCAGGGCAAATAAGGAACGGACGCGCATTCCCAACTGTTGTTGATCTGCATTTTCGCCACCGTTTTATGCCCGCTTTCTTTTGCCGCCAAGAAAATTTTTCTCGTGCGGTCGCTGGGGCCTACTTGCGAAATGGAATAATCGATCAATCCCGCCTCGCCTTCGTCGCCGCGCACGATCAACCCTTCCTCGCTGACGCACATGACGTCTACGTTTTGGGGTAAATTTTTTACAGCCTCCAACGTTTCTTCCAGCGTCCAACCCATTTCAGAGGTCCAACCCCAGGTCCATGCAACCAGCTTTGCGCTGCTGTTCGCGTCCTCGATCGCGCGTTGATAAATCGCGTTGATTTCGTCGCAAACTTCCACGCGGGTACGGTTGCGGCAACGGGGACAGCCGTTGATATCGTATTCCCTGCGAGAATAGCAATTCGTCAAATTCTCCGACGCCGTAATACTGAAAAATCCGCCCAGTTCAGGCACTTCGGTCACAATTTTTTGGATGGCGTCGTATAAATATTTCTGCACCTCGGGGGTAGAAGTACAAAGCACCCCGACCTGCTCGTCGTGTACACCCAAAAGATGGGGTTTATCCTTGTAAAAGGACATCGGCAATGCGCGCGGTTCGTTGAGATACAGCCACAGCTTGATCCCGTATTTCGCCAAACGGCGGCACAAAACGCCGAGGTTTTTTAAACGAATTTCCCAGCCCTCGCCGTACTTTTCATCAAACGGCAGGCCTACCAGTTCGTACAGTACGATATGTTTCCAAATCGCATTGATGCCAAGTTTAGACAAACCTTCCAACATTTCGTCCGTATACGCGGAAAAATCCCCCGTCATCAAATTGTCGCCGAACAGTTCGTTGTAATTGTACACCATGCGCAATTCATCCGCGTTTTGTGAAGAAGCGGAAGTTACCTTGGGTACGTGTTTGAAAAATTCGAAATACGGCGTTCTGTCTTTGGAACGGTTTTCCCTGACGGTGACCGCTTGCGCCTCCGTAAAACGAATTTGTTCCTCCGTCAACGGCGCATAAACGGGCGCAACCACTTCGGGTTTGAAATTTCCCACTTTTACGAACAGGAAATCGTCGTCAAGCAACGTTTTCGCCAACTGCGTTTCGTCCATTTCCGCCAAGGTGCAAATCCCTGCGTAATCGAGCAAGTACCAGTTGTTTTTTATGATGGTTATGTAGCCTTTCGTCTTCCAAACGGGATCGTACGCGATACCGTCCAAGCCCAAGCGCGACGCCTCTTTTTCCACCGTCGCCTCGTCCGTTTTCAGCACCTTGGCAAGCGCAGAAACGCTGACCGTCCCAAAATTGCGGAAAATGACCGCCTGCCAATCGGTCGCAAACGGATGCGGTGGAATATATACTTTTTTTACAGGTAACAATTCGTACATTTTTTCTCTCCCGAGTTTCCTTTTTTACCAATTAGAAATCTCGCCTTAATAGTACTGCAAATCCAACCGAATGTCAAGTTTGTATTGTTGCCAATTATTGTCTTTTTGTTGCGAAATGGTAAATTTTTACAGTTTCATTTTTTTTTGACACTAATAAAATAATTTTTGACATATTACACAGTAATATCCTCTCCCGATTTTTTAATTTTACACTCCGTTCGGCATAAAAAACCGCGTTTGCAACAAAATGGTAATCTTTTGCAACGTACCGCTATTGAAATTAAGCGAATTTTGCTATACAATATACGAAAATCCGCGAAAGTAAAAATTACCGCGAATTGACCTATGTTTTGGAGGTGTTTTATGGAACAAAAGAAATATACCGTTGCCATTATCGGCGTCGGCGCGCGCGGCGGCAACGTATACGGTAGATTGATTATGCAATTCCCCGACCGCTTTAAAATCGTCGCCCTTTGCGACCCTCGTATTCAGCGTTTGGAGGCTTTCGGCGCGGAATTTGGCGTAGACGAAGCTCTCCGCTTTACCGATGAAGATGAATTTTTCAAGGTAAAACGCGCAGATTTATTGGTCATCGCAACCCAAGACGCCGACCACGTGCGTCATTGTTTGAAAGCGTTTGAAAAAGGCTATGACATTCTTATGGAAAAGCCTATCACCGATAAAAAGGAAGAATGCCACGCGGTGTTGGAGGCGCAGGAAAAATCGGGATGCAAAGCGCTGATTTGCCACGTTTTGCGTTACGCGCCCGCCTTTTTGAAGGTAGCGGAATTGATCGACGAAGGCAAAATCGGACGGTTGGTTGCAATCGACGCTTTGGAAAGAGTTACTTACTGGCATCAAGCGCACAGCTACGTGCGCGGTAACTGGCGCACGACCAAGAAAACCGCACCCATGATTTTGGCGAAATGCTGTCACGATTTGGACTTAATCCAGTATTACGCAAAATCGAGATGCAACAGCGTTTCCTCCGTGGGCGAACTGACTTTTTTCAACAAAGCCAATCAACCGAAGGACGCAGCCGATCGCTGTCTTTCCTGCCAACACGTGGAAAGCTGTCCTTACAGCGCAAAAACTCTGTACATAGACCGTTGGAAAAAGATGTATTCCCCTGAAGATTACTGGCCTTACAACGTAGTCGTCGCCGCACCCGTCACCGAAGAAAAGCTGACGGACGCATTGAAAAACGGGCCTTACGGCAGATGCGTATTTGCCTGCGACAACGACGTAGTCGATCACCAGTTGACCCTTATGAGTTTTGAAAACGGCGTCAAGGCGACTCTGACTATGACCGCGTTCACTACGGACGATAAAAGCGAATTGTTCGGTTTGGGCAGACGTATGAATTTCCACGGTACGTTGGGCGAGATCGTATTAGACGAATTGAACGACAGCGTCGAATTGATGGTATTTGGGGAAGAAAAGCAAACCTTCAAAATCAATGCCCTCGGGGACAACGGATACGGACACGGCGGCGGTGATTTCTACCTCATCAAAGAGCTGTGCAATATGTTGGATGGCAACGCAAACGCCTCCACTTCTCTCGCGGCGTCTATCGAAAGCCATTTGATGGGCATTTGCGCGGAAGAATCCCGTTTAAAAGACGGCATACGCATCCTCGTCCACGAATAATCCTACATAGACAAAGCCCCCTCGGTTTATCTGAAACCGAGGGGGCTTTTTTAAATTCAACGCATACCTGCCTGCTTGATTTTAATAAAACATTTATCGTTTCACGGTCGAAACGCCGTATTATTTAATGGACTGAAATCCCAAAGCAAACGCAGGCGAATCTTCCGACAAAGAAAAATCGCCGTTCAACGGATCTTTGCATTTCGGGTCAGCGTAGACGCTGCCAACTTCCAGCCCCAACGCTTGCGCCCTCGCGAGTTTACAAGCTTCGCCGCAATAGGAAACGACGTCCGTTTCCTCGCTCGATACCGACCAAATTACGTTATTGCCCGTCGCTACCGTTCCGTTTTCAATATGCTCGCGCGAAAGTAAGGCGTACGCAAGTTCGCCGTTCGTGATCAAAATATTATTTTCAAAAACGCAAGACAAATGCAACTCGCCCCACGTCACGCAACAAAGCGCTTTTTCCGCAAAAGCAAAGATATTATTCTTCACTACGTTCATTCGTCCGTAATGCTGATGAATGCAATTATCCGAGCAACGGTAGCATACGTTATTTTTTAAAGTGATAAAGCCGCTACCCTCGTCCGTGTACAAAGCCCAACCGCCGTATTCGCGACCGTAAACGTCGTGGATATGATTGTTGCAAACGACCGTACCGGGCTGTGAACCGAGCAAATATACCCCACCCATGTCCGAGAGTACGCGTTTTCCAAGGTCAAAAATATGATTGTCGGCGATATAATTATCCCGCGTTACGCTATCCTTATATCCCCATACCCAACCGACGGAAATACCCGTATAAAACAAATCGGAGATTTCATTTTCGATAATTTTATTGTCATATCCGTGCTTGATCAAAATTCCGCAAGCCGCCATGTGCCGTCTGCCGCAATGACGAATAACGCAACGTACGATTTCGTTGGAATGGGTACGCGCACATTCCGCCCCGTCCACGCCCGAACCGCCCATCATGACGCCGCCGGCGCCGCCGTCATAAAACAGTCCGTCGCGAATAGATATATGCGTACAGCCCTCCTCCGCGTTCACGCCGTATAAGCCGTAATTGATAAAACGACAACCTTCGACGTTACAGTTTCTCGCATAACGCAAATTTAACACGCCTTTTGCATTGCAAACGCCCTGCCCGTCGGATGCTACGGGTATTCCTGCGTCGTTGAACGACTGATAATCCCCTTTCGTGTAGGCAAACGTAACGTTTTTAAAGGAAATATTTTTTATAGGCGAGTTAGGCTCGCCCGTCAAGTTTGCAATATACGAAAGACGAGGAGCGTGTACGTCTAAATTTTCCAAGCTTTCCCCTTCACGCGGAACGTAATACAACGCGCCCTGCGCCTTATCGAGGTACCATTCGCCGGGGTTCCCAAACGTTTTTCGCACGTTTTCGAAATAATAGACGCTTTCCGTCTTTTCCCCGTAAATACTGAAGCGGGAATATCTATCCATGACCAATTTTCCCGTTTCCTCGTCATAGCTTTCCACCGTCGAGTGCTCGTCCACCCAATAATGCAAATAGGAAAGGGT
>JAFUIT010000030.1 GCA_017468345.1 Clostridia bacterium | reverse complement strand
GGGACGTGTGTTTGATTTTATAACATGTCGAAATACTGCGTTGACGTTCGCTCGCGTCGCCTTGTCTTTCTCGGTTCTACAACCAAACGACTTATTTTACGCATACAACAAATAAGGGGAAAATTATGAACAATTACGTAAAATATAATCAATCCGAACAGGATTATTTGGAAACGTTGCTCACGTTAGGCTGCGAACAGGACGTCGTGCACCGTATCGACGTAGCAAAACGTATGAACGTGTCGCAGGCGGCGGTCAATAAAGCCGTCAAGCTCTTTTGCGAAAAGGAATACGTTTACGAAGACGGCAAACATTTATATCTGACCGAAAGCGGCAAAGCGTACGCCGAATCCGTATTTGAGCGCCATTGTATCATTCGCGAGTTTTTGCTGAAAAACGGCGTGCCCGCGGCGATCGCGGAAGAAGATGCTTGCCGTATGGAGCATCTCATTTCTGAAGAAACCTTCCAAATGATGAAAAATTTTGTCCGCAATAAATAATATATAAGGAAGAAAAGAGGCGATAAGGGGACGTGCAAGATCGATGCGCGTACCCCCACAAATGCGGGCTTTCTGCACACACGGACGGTAAGGTTGTAAGACTGGCTACAAGATCATCTTGTAATTTTTTGTAAAAATTTTCTTAACTATGGTTTATTTTTGCTTGACAGTCGCATAAGATAGTGATATAATACAAACAAATAACGGTATGGCGAACCGCTTTTTCTTTTGAAACAAAACTTAACCACGGTTAAGAAATTAAAAAGCGGAAAGGAGAGAAATCATGAAACTTTTATCGCAGTTAAAGATCGGTGAACAAGGTACGGTGGTGGCGGTAAACGGCGAAGGCGCGATCCGTCGTCGCTTGTTTGACATGGGCATCACGCCAGGAGCGGAAGTGTATCTTCGTAAAAAAGCGCCCTTGGGCGATCCGATCGAAATCTCGATCCGCGGCTATGAGTTGACCTTGCGAAAGGCGGAAGCTGCTCACGTAGAAATTAGATAAAAATAAAGCGAAGAAATAAGTAAGAAGGAGAAAAATATGTTAACGTTTGCTTTGGCAGGAAATCCAAACTCGGGTAAGACAACGTTGTTTAACGCCCTTACGGGCAGTACGGCGCACGTAGGCAACTGGCCCGGCGTTACGGTGGATAAAAGAACGGGTACGTATAAAAAAGGTAGTCAGCCCGTAGACATAGTCGATTTACCGGGGATTTATTCCCTTTCCCCGTACACCCCCGAAGAAGTGATTGCAAGAAACTTTTTGTTAGAAGAAAATCCCGATTGCATCATCAATATCGTGGATGCGACCAATTTGGAAAGAAACTTATATCTCACCACGCAACTCATGGAGCTGGACGTTCCCATGGTGGTTGCGCTGAACATGACGGACGTTTTGGATAAGCGCGGGGATAAGATTGACGTACGGATGCTTGAAAAACGTTTGGGGTTGCCCGTGGTGGAAATTGCGGCGTTAAAAGGCGCGAATACGGAAGTGCTGATGACGCGCGCAATCGACGCGTCCAAGGAAAAAAGACAGGGAATTAGCGTTTTGCGTAATTCAGTTTTAGGTTCGGCAATCGCGAACGCAGAAATCGCATTAAAACTCAAAGAAGTGCCTGCTCCTTTGTTCCACGCGGTAAAACTCGTGGAAAAAGACGAAATTGAAATGCAAAACCATCCCCACGAAGCGCGTGCGGTGGAGTCGTTTATCAACGAAAATTGTCAAAAGGACGGATTTTGCGGGGATGCGGAAGCGGAAATTGCCGACGCGAGATATAAATACATAACGGCGCATTTTTCGTCTACGCTCACTCGTGCGAGAAAACCCAGCTATGACGAGCTGTCGAAATCGGATAAAGCGGATAAAGTATTGACGCACAAGATTTGGGGTTTGCCTATTTTCCTTGTGATTTTGTTCGGGATTTTCCACCTTACGTTCTCGGAAAATTTGTTGTATCTTGGCTCGATCATCAAACCGTTTGGCGAGTGGTGCGGCGGTGCAAGCGAAACGACGTGGGGCAGCGTTTTCTTTGCGGACGGCTTAAATTCCCCGGGCGTGATTCTATTTAACGCGCTCGACCTATTGACAAGCCAAATTGGCGAATGGATCGGCGCAGGCTTAGGCGGTTTGCACGCCAGCGAAGCGGTCATTGGTTTGGTTGTAGACGGTATTTGGGGTGGTATTGCGTCAGTGCTTTCTTTCCTGCCGCAGATTTTGGTGCTCTTCCTGTTCTTCTCGATTTTGGAAGATACGGGGTATATGGCGCGCGTAGCGTTTATGCTGGACAGAATTTTCCGCCGTTTCGGCGTTTCGGGCAGAGCGTTTATGCCGATGATCATGGGCTTTGGGTGCTCCGTTCCCGCAATGATCAATACCCGTACCATGGCAGACGAAAGAGAACGTGAAGCGACTGTTCGCGTCATTCCATTCTTCTCTTGCGGGGCAAAAATGCCCATTCTGCTTGCGATTTCGGGCGGTATCGTGGCGCATTTTGGCGTGGGTAACGCAGACGTGATTACCTATTCTATGTATTTGCTTGGCATTATT
>JAFUIT010000029.1 GCA_017468345.1 Clostridia bacterium | reverse complement strand
GGGATAGGAAAGGGGAACGACATGATGTTTTCCCTGCCCAAAGATATGAAATTTTTTCGTGAAACGACGATGGGACACACGGTCGTGATGGGCGGAAACACTCTGCGTTCTTTCCCCAACCAAAAACCGTTAAAAAATAGGGTAAATATTGTATTATCGAGGGGGCAGGTACGCGATGACTGCGTAATCGTCCGTTCGTATGAGCAACTGAAAAACGAGATGAAAAGCCGTGAAAACGAGGATATTTTCGTGATCGGCGGCGGAGAAGTGTATAAGGAACTGCTGCCCTATTGCCACGGAGCGTTTGTGACGAAGGTGGACTCCGTGGGCGGCGCGGAAGTATTTTTCCCCAACCTGGACGAGCACCCCGATTTCGTGTGCGTGGACGAGGGCGAGCCGATGGACGACAACGGGTTGACCATTCGTTTTACCAAATATGAAAATAAAAATGTAAAAAGCTTATAAAAATTTTCCGTAAGGGTAGCTCTTTGCGGATTTTTTTATAATTTTATAAAAAATTTTCACGTTAGCCGTTGATTTTTCTTGTCAAGAGGCGAAAAAAGTATTACAATAAAAAGGTTGAAAAAGTTTTACGAAAGGAGCAATTCCACATTATGATCAGAGAAGATTTGAGAAACGTTGCGATCATTGCCCACGTTGACCACGGTAAGACGACGCTCGTCAACGAAATGTTGGCGCAGGGCGGCGTATTCCGTGAAAATCAGCAGGTGCAGGACCGCGTTATGGACAGCGGCGATTTGGAAAGAGAACGCGGCATCACTATTTTGGCAAAAAATACTTCCGCGCATTACAACGGCGTAAAAATCAACATTATCGACACCCCGGGACACGCGGACTTTTCGGGGGAAGTTGAACGTGTTTTGAAGATGGTAAACGGCGCGATTATTCTTGTTGACGCGGCGGAAGGACCTTTGCCGCAAACTCGTTTTGTTATGCAAAAAGCGTTGGCGTTGGGGCTGAAAATGATCGTTGTCATCAACAAAGTAGACAGACCGGACGCACGTATCGACGAGGTTGTGGAAGAAATGCAGCTTTTGATGATGGAATTAGACGCAACGGACGAACAGTTGGACAGCCCGATCGTGTATTGCTGCGGCCGTCAGGGTACGGCGTCGCTTACGCCTGACAAGCAGGAGGCAAACCTGAACCCCTTGTTCGATACCATTTTGAATACGATCCCGCCAATGGATATGGACGTAGAAGGGGGCGGTCAGTTGTTGGTGTCCTGCATCGATTATAACGAGTTCGTCGGCCGTATCGGTATCGGCCGTATCGAACGGGGCGTGATCCGTGCGAACGAGCCCGTTTCCATTTGTAATTATAACGATTCGAAGGTGCGTACCAACTGCCGTATCGTCAACCTTTACCAAATCGAGGGTTTGGAAAAAGTGTTAGTACCCGAGGCAAAAGCGGGCGATATCGTCATGTTCTCCGGTATCGAAGGATTGAACATCGGGGATACCGTGTGCGAGCCTACGAAGGTTGAACCCGTACAATTTGTCAGAATCGAGGACCCCACGGTTGAGATGACGTTCTCCGTCAACGACAGTCCGTTTGCGGGCAAAGAGGGGAAATTCGTCACAAGCAGGCAACTGCGCGACCGTTTGTATAAAGAACTTTTACGCGACGTTTCCCTGCGTGTTTCCGATACCGATTTTGCGGACAGTTTCCGCGTTTGCGGTAGAGGGGAAATGCACCTTTCCATCTTGATTGAAACGATGAGGAGAGAGGGGTACGAATTCCAGGTTTCCACTCCGAAAGTATTGTATAAAGAGATCGACGGCGTAATCCACGAACCGATCGAACGGTTTGTGGCGGACGTTCCCGAGGATATGACGGGACCCGTATTCTCCGCGATGGGGAACAGAAAGGGTACTTTAACGCAAATGACGGCGATCGGCGCGCGTATGCGTTTGGAATTTACCGTACCTTCCCGCGGTTTGTTCGGGTATAAGAGCGAATTTTTGACGGATACGAAAGGGCAGGGTATTATGAATACCATTTTCTATTCGTACGAGCCCTACAAAGGGGATATGCAACGTAGAAATACGGGGTCTTTGGTAGCGTTTGAAACGGGTGACGCAGTCACTTACGGGCTTTTCAACGCGCAGGGCAGAGGTACGCTTTTCGTAACGCCCGGTACACCCGTGTATCAAGGCATGGTGGTTGGCTATACCAATTTGGCGGACGATATCAACGTCAACGTATGTAAGACTAAACACCTCACTAACACCCGTTCGTCGGGCAGTGACGACGCCTTGACGCTTGTGCCCGTAAGCAAAATGAGCTTGGAAGAATGCCTTGAATTTATCGCCGACGACGAATTGTTGGAGGTAACGCCCAAGTCCTTGCGTATCAGAAAACGTATCTTGGACGCGGAACTCCGTGCGAAAGCCCGCGCAAAGGAAAAACAGAGGTAATATCATGCAAAAAGCGTATATTTTCGATCTGGACGGCACCTTGGTCGATTCTATGCCCGTGGGGGTGGGGATCGTGTTGGGCTTTTTGGACGAAAAAGGCATTTCCTATCCCGACGATATCGTGACGACTTTGACGCCTTTGGGGTATAAGGGTTCGGCGAAATATATTGCCGATCATCTGTCCGAGGATTTCAGTGTGGAGGGGATTTACGAGCATTTTAAAGAACGGACGCTGCGTGCGTATGGGGAAACGATCCCCTTAAAACCGCACGTAAAGGAAGTGTTGGAAGGGTTAAAGTCACAGGGATACAGCCTGAACGTATTGACGGCAAGCCCTCAACTTTTGACGGATATTTGCATGAAACGTTTGCAAATTTACGATCTTTTCGACAACGTTTGGTCAATCGATGCGTTCGGTATGACCAAGGCGGAAGAAGGTATTTATATGGAGGCGGCGCGCAGAATTGGCGTTTCCCCGCAGGAATGTATTATGGCGGACGACAATTTGAACGTGCTGAAAACGGCGAAAAAAGTCGGCATGGGCACAGTCGGGGTATACGACCCTTCTTCCGAAAACGTAAAGGAAGAAATGCGTCTGATCGCGGATAAATACGTGGAAGATTTCTCCGAATTGTTATAAAATGAGGTTAAAAAATCGGCGGCTTGCCGATTTTTTTTCATAGACGGCGAAACTGTGGAATATTCCACAGAAAACCCATAAAGTGTGAAAATGTAGGAAAAAATATGACAAAACATAGGGATTTTTTTATAATGAAAGTATAGACAAAGCTTGTTTTTTATTGTATAATCAAGATACTAAACAATTTGGAGGCATTCAATTATGAAAAAATTTGCGGCAATATTTGGGGCGGCATTGATACTTACGGCGGGGGCAAGTGCGTTTTCGTCCTGTAAATGGTTTAAAAAAGACGAGGAAGAAAAGCAAAAAACGGTGATGAACGTATGCTTGAATCCCGAAGTTGAGTTTTTACTTGACGGCAATAATAAGGTGCTTGCAGTCAACGCAATCAATGAAGAAGGTAACTTAATTATCAGTTCGGAGGCGTTTGAAGGCATTGAAGGAAAAACGGCGGAAGAAGCGGCAAAATTATTCGTCGAAGTTTCCAAAGACACGGGATATCTCGTGGAAGGGGAGGTGCGTTCAGGGGAAAATGAATTGAAAGTTTCTCTCTCGGGTGATGCGGAACTTGCGAAAACGCTTTATGACAGCGTAGAAACGCAAGTAAAGAGCTATTTGGAAACGGTAGATATTCAAGCGACCGTTCGGCAATCGGAGGCAATCACGGAAGAACAGTTAAAAGCGTTGGTGGAAGAATGCGCGCCTTATCTTGAAACGGCGGAAATGGAATACGCTTCTTTGGTCGAAACGTTGATTGCGTCGAGAAAGGAAACGTCCGAATTCTACTCGCAGGAGTTGAAAAAGGTTTACTATGAAGCGAAAAGCTTTGCCATGGAGCAGGCGGAGTTAGAGGTAATGCGCGATAAGCTCAGCATTGCAAAAAAAATCGGCTTTGATATTTGTAACACGGCCTATAAGGTGGCGGTAAGCGCGATTGAAACGCAAAGAAAGCTCTTTATTGTTGGCGAAAATAGCGCATATAATCTTGCATTGAAGGCGTTGCAGGAAATCAAGATTGATTATATAGAGGCTCGTACCGAAGTAAAAGTGGGTGGTTTTACGGCGGATATCGAATTAAAATTGACCGATTTGCAGGCGCAAGTAGCGCAAGCGGAAGAAGCGATCAAGAAAGCGGCTGCGGACGTCAATACTCTTTTGGACGAGCAGTTAAAGATTGTGTCGACGCAACATACTGCGGCTCTTAAGATTCTGGAAGAAGAATCGTTGAAACTGGAAGAAAACTTGCCTGCGATTGCAAAGAAACGCCAAGCGGCACAAAAGGATTTCTTCACGGCGTTTGAGAAAAATTACGGCGAAGCGGCGAAGGCGGCGGACGAAAGCTGGGCGGCAATGGAAACGGCATTGCGAGCTACGGTAAAAACGGAAGTAAACGTTGGCTAAAAGCGATTTGTAAATAGGCAAAGCCCGAAACTGCGGTTTCGGGCTTTGGTTATGCCTATACGCGTAGGTATACGTGCGTATATATATATAAATTATGGAAGAAAAAATTGCGAAAAGCAGGGTTTAAATAGAAAAAATAGGGGAATAATTACAACAATTCGGGCTTTTCTAAAAAAAATAAAAAAATTTTAAAAAAGTTCGTTCAAACGCTTGACACCTATTTACAAATTTGATATTATAAATAGGCTGTGTAAAAACGCGTTGTATAGGGTTGATGCGGGAAGTTACTGAAAATCCAAGGCAAAAAGCCGCTTTGGCAGATAATTTCCGTTGACAAAAGTGGGGGCTCGACTCCTGCGACTAACCGAGGCTTTTGCGGAAACGCTCGGGATAAGTGAGTGTTTTTATTTTGCAAACACCTCGATACACACGGGTAGGTTGATACAGCGAAATAAAAAGTTAGTATAAACTAAAAGGAGTAACAAAATGGCAGTACAGAAAATCAGAATCAAGTTGGCAGCATACAGCCACGAACTCGTAGACGAAGCGGCAAGCCGTATCGTTGAAACGATGAAGAAGAGCGGCGCGAAGATCTCCGGTCCTATTCCCCTTCCCACCGAAAAGGAAATCGTAACGATCCTTCGTTCCCCCCACAAATATAAAGATTCCCGCGAACAGTTCGAAATGAGAACGTACAAGAGAATCATCGACATCTATTCGCCCAACGCGAAGTTGCTTGACTCGATCCACCTCCCCGCAGGCGTTGACATCAAAATCAAGCTCTAATCATCAAATTGCCGAGAAATACTTTCAAAGGTATTCGAGAATAAAAAAATTTTAAAAGGAGTGAACTTTATCAATGAATAAAGCAATCATCGGTCGCAAAGTTGGTATGACCCAAATCTTTGCAGCAGACGGGAAAATGATCCCCGTCACGGTAGTGGAAGCAGGTCCTTGCCCCGTTGTTCAGGTGAAGACGGTTGCAAACGACGGTTACGCAGCATTGAAGCTCGGTTTCATCGAAGTAAGCGAAAAAGCGTTGACGAAACCCGAACTTGGTCAATTTAAGAAAGCTGGCGTAAAACCCCACAAAGTGTTGAAAGAAATCAGAGTGGAAAATGCTGAATCTTTCACGGTAGGTACGGAACTCAAAGCTGACGTATTCGCGGCAGGGGACAAGGTAGACGTATCGGGCGTAACGAAAGGTCACGGTTTCACGGGCGTTATCAAAAAGTGGAATCAGCACAGATTGAAGATGACCCACGGTACCGGCCCCGTACACAGAGAACCCGGTTCTATGGGTCCCATCAGCTCCCCCTCGCGTGTTTTCAAAAACAAGCACCTCGCAGGTCAGTACGGTGTGGAAAACGTTACCATCCAGAACCTCGAAGTAGTGAAAGTCGATCTCGACAGAAACGTACTTCTCATCAAGGGCGCTATTCCCGGGCCTAAGGGCAGCATCGTAACGGT
>JAFUIT010000028.1 GCA_017468345.1 Clostridia bacterium | reverse complement strand
GGGAAACCGCCGCCGCCACGACCGCGCAAGCCCGAGCCGAGTACTTCTTCGATAACCGCGGCTCTATCCATTTGCAATGCGCGCGCAAGGCCTTGGAATGCGCCCGAACCCAAGCTTTCTTCTATGTTTTCGGGATTAATGCTGCCGCAACCGTGCAAGGAAATACGTACTTGTTTTTTATATAAATTGATATCTTCCTGCTTGGTGATCTTTTCCGCCGTGTTGGGGTCAACGTACAGCAATCTGTCGATAATTTCGCCGCCGATCAAATCCTTTTCCACGATTTCGGCAACGTCTTCCACTTGTACCAAACGATACAAGGTGTCTTCGGGATAGATTTTTACGAAAGGACCTTGCGAACAGAACCCGAAACAACCTGCTTGGTTGACGGTCACTTTATCGGTAAGACCTTTTTCCGCGATCAAACGGTTAAACTCCGCCGTGATCTCGTCCGAACGGGAGGAAAGACAACCCGTACCGCCGCAAAGTACGACGTGTCTTTGTCCGTCTTTGCCCGTGAATTTTGCATTGAGGCAAGATGCGCATTTATCACGCATTTGATTGAGCTGTTCAAAATTCTTGATCATCAGTTGTTCGCCTCCATAGCTTTATATTCTTCCACGATTTTAGGTACGGCGTCTACCGTCAGTTTGGGATAAACCTTACCGTTGATGGTAACGGCGGGGGCAATACCGCAAGCGCCGATACAACGCAACGCGTCCAACGTGAATAAACCGTCGGCAGAGGTTTCACCTGCCTTAATGCCGATGATTTCGGAAAATTTATCGACGATTTGTTGCGCGCCTTTTACGTAGCAAGCCGTCCCGAGACATACGCCGATTACGTATTTTCCCTTAGGAGTAAGGGAGAAAAACGAATAGAAAGTGACGACGCCGTAAATTTCAGCAACCGATACGCCCGTCTTTTTGGAAACAAGCTCTTGCACTTCCAAAGGGATATAACCGTACTCCTTCTGGATATCGCTTAAAATCATCATCAGCGGCGTTTTTTCATTTGCATATCTGTCGCAAATTTCGGTGATCTTCTTCACCGCCGCTTCCTGTAAATGAGCCATAGAAGTCCTCCTCTTGATGGTAAAGTATAAATCTAAAGATTTATCATACGGATTTATTATATCATAATTTTACCCAAACACAAAACGTTTGACAAAACATATTCGATATTTTCAATCGTTAAATCGATAAATTTTTATCTTTTTATTTTTAACGGTATATCCTTGACAAAAAAGAGCGCCGGTGATATGATAAATAAAAACCCAAAGAGGACGTATGCAAGAGTTTATAAAGCGGTTTGACGAATTGTCCGCGGAGGAATTGTATGAAATTATAAAAGTGCGCGTGGGGGTATTTGTCGTCGAACAAAATTGTCCGTATCAGGATTTGGACGACGTCGACAAAGAGGCGTATCACGTGTATTTGAAAGAGGACGGAAAAATCGTCGCATATCTTCGCGTAGTGGATAAAGGGAAACGCTTAAACGAAGTTTCCGTCGGCAGAGTGATTTCCTTAAAACGTAGGTGCGGTGTGGGGACTCGGCTGATGTCGCTTGGTTTGCGCGTTGCGAAAGAGAAATTTGGCACGACGAAGGTCATGGTGGGCGCGCAAACGTATGCAAAAGCATTTTACGAACAATCGGGATTTTGCCAAATATCGGACGAATATTTGGAGGACGGGATTCCGCATATCTATATGATTTATGAGGAAAGATAGGGGGCAGATATGCGTTGAACGGTCGTTATTGCATAAATATTGACACACAATGCATTTGCAAAACCAAGAAATATATGGTATAATATAAGTACGCCGTATCGCGGTGTGTATAAGATAAAAATAGAGGTGGATTATGTTTTTTGACGAAATTATTCACGGCACGCAATATTACCGTTCGCCGACGCCGCTTCCCGAAGAATGGGAAGGGGATTTGGCGCGTATGGGGGAATATAACCTGGACGTCATTCAAATCCGTATCAACTGGCAAAATAACGAGTTGAGAGAGGGCGAATATCAATTTGACGACGTGGATAAATTGATGGACCTTGCGGAAAAATACAACAAAAAGGTCGTGATGAAATTCCTTTTGGAATGCGCGCCGAGATACGTTTTTCATAAATACGGCGGCACGCGCATAGGAGCGAAAGGGGAACAGCTCCGCGGCGGTTATCACGGTGCGTTTTACGGCGGTTGGCGTCCCTGCTTTACCAACCCTTACGTGCAGGAACGCGCGGTGAAATTTGTCGAGGAAGTTGCAAAACGTTACGCAGGCAGAAAAAATATTATTTTGTGGAACGCGTGGAATGAAATTCGCAATAGACCCATTGAGGATTGTTTCTGTCCGCACTGTCAAAAAGCGTTTGGTAAATATTTGGAGAAAAAGTTTCAAACGATCGAAAACCTCAACGCCTTTTACGGGGCGACGGAAGACGGATTTGACACGATCAGCTTGCCCGCGATGGCGCACGGATACTGGGATATGTTCGAGTTTAAAAAATTCAAAGGCAGCGAGGAGTTGTACAACTGGTTACGCTTTGTTTACGACGGTATCCGCAAATACGATAAAACGACGCCGATCATGTCGCACGTAGGGTTCACTTCGGCGTTTCAATCTTCCATTTCCGACGTTTGCGACGATTATGCAGTATCGAAAGCGGTCGATTTTTGGGGTACTTCCGTGCCTTGCGACAGTTCGATGGCGACGCATGAAAAACGTTTGGATTACTTTATGTTGCACGATTTCTTACGCTCGGTCGACGAAAATTATTTCGTACACGAAATTTATCCGGGGCTTGGTATGTTCAAATGGTACGATACGCCATTTGATTTGCGTTTTAAACTGTACGGCGCGTTGGCGTCGGGCGCAAAGGGCATGATGTACTGGCAGTACCGCGCGGAACGCTTAGGGCATGAAAACGATTGCGCAGGGCTTATGCGTATGGACGGCAGCCCCCGTCCCGTTGTGGAAGAAGTGCGAAAGTTCGGTAAAAATCTCAAAGACGATATGCAATATTTTGTGGGGGCGAAGTCGGTGAACGCGGACATGGGTATCGTGTTTGACTTTAATTCGATGCTAATGTCGGAGATAGAAGACGCTTGCGGACCCGACTTTGATATGAATTATTCCACTTGGCTTTGTTATTATCGTTTTGCGCACGCGGGTATGTACCGTTTGGCGCGCAACGGTGATTACAACGTCGATTACGTGGGCGTGACGCAGCCTGAAAAGTTCAAGAATTATAAAGTGTTGTATTTCCCGTATTACACAATGCTGGATACCAAAATCGTACCTTATTTACAGGAATTTTTGGAGAACGGCGGTACGGTGATTGCGGACGAAGGGTTCGGTATGCGTACGCCCAACACTTGGATGCAGGTATACGATATCGATTGTAAGCCGTTGATGACGGTGCGCCTTCGCGAACGCCGTTTGGTCAACGGGGAAACTTTGCAATATAAGGGCGAGGAGATCAAAATTCGTCCTTACAAGTCGGAATATGCGGTAGAAAATGCCGAAACGGTAATGTCGTTTAACGACGGAACGCCTGCCGTGCAGGTAGTAAAAGTCGGGAAAGGTAAACTGTATTTGTTCGGTTTCTCCATCGGATATACGTATAACGAAACGCAGGCAAAACCGCTTGCGGCGTTCATGGAGGAGCTGTTGCAGGGCGCGGGCGTGAAAAAGTACGCTTTGGCAAACAACGCCGAAGGCGTATATGAAAAACGTTTGGCGAACGGAGATAAAGAAATCGTATTCCTTTTCAACAACGGGGAAACGGAAAAATCCTTTGATTTGCAAGGCGATATTCTTTCCGTTGGCGGCGATGGGAGCGCGGAAAAGAACGTGCTGCGCGTATCGGCGAACGGAATGGCTTACGCCGTCTTTAAAAAATGATTTTTTACACGATTTGATTGACTTATCTATCATAAAGTAGTATGATATTCCCGTAAATGATTTACGTTAAGGAGTTACTGATGAAAAAGCTTGCAAGAATTTCGTTATTCGTGTCCATGTTCGGCGCGATGTTGATGCCCGTTTTTGCGCAAAAAACGCAAACGGCGTCTGCGGCGACGACGGCGACGGGTTATACCAAGGCGTCGGACGTGAAATACGTCGAAGGCACGTATATCGCCAACTGGGGCGCTCGCGAGGAAGATTGCGTATTTTTAAGTAAATATGCGACTTCGTTCTATACGGGTAGCTATACGTATGAAACGCTGTCGAAAAAATCGGGCGGAAGCTCTAAGGAGACCGCACCCACCAGCGCGCTATATTACGCTTTGCAGGATATGATGGAAGAAGAACATGATAAGATAACGACCTATGACGGCACGAAAAGCATGTATGCATATACCGATTGTGTGTCGAGCAATACTTCCAAAGTTTCCATTTTCTATTTGGGCGACATTGTTACCAGCAGTTGGAACAGCGCCGATATATGGAACCGTGAACACACTTGGCCGAAAAGTAAAGGCGTTGTGCCCGATTCGACGGTGAACGATACGGCGGATATTATGACGCTTCGCGCGACCGATACTACGGAAAACAGCCGTCGCGGAAACAAAGCCTACGGCGAAAGCAGCGGCTATTACGATCCCGATAAAAACGGCGAAGATATTCGCGGGGATTGCGCGAGAATGGTATTATATACTTATACCCGTTGGGGCAACACCTCGAAAATGTGGGGCACAAGCGGCGTTATAGAAAGCTTGAACGTCCTTTTGAAATGGATGGAAGAAGACCCCGTAG
>JAFUIT010000027.1 GCA_017468345.1 Clostridia bacterium | reverse complement strand
GTAATGTACTTCATTTGGATTTGACCGCCGCCTGCTATCGAAGGGTCGCTCTCATTCAAACAGCCGCCCTTGGGCGCTTGGGTCCAATAGGCTTCATTATTCGTATGAATAAAGTAAAGTTTAGTTTCCCCCCAATCCGCAGGATTATGTACGGAATTATCCAGGAACGTCAATTTATCGGTAATATCGACAACCGATTGAGTAAATACGGTTTTAGATATCGTTTCAACGAGCATAAAGTTACCCGAAACGTAAGCGCCTTCACCAATGGTAACGACAATTTCCTCACAATCTGCTACTAATTCCTGGAAGATAGACAAACGGAAGCCCGTACTCGTACCCCAAAGGCCAACGGGTTTTACAAAAGTATCCAAATGAGTAGGATCCGTCGAATTTTGAGGGAAGTACGTATAGGTGGAAGGGTCATTAAAACGTGCGTTCTCTGCAATCTTCTGCGCGTTCCATTCTTCAATGGACTTGCCGTTGATATAAATGGCATTACGGAGATATTTATAATTGCTGTACATCGCATCATATTCGCCAATAGTTTGACCGATGTTAATGTCCACTATGTAAGAATCTGCCCCTCTATCCGAATGCACACGATGCGAAAGGCTTGCGTCGCCAATTGTAATATTGGAAGAAGTAAACACCGTTTTTCCAGCTGCAATATATGCACTCTCTTCAAGCATCGTATCCCCCGTGCGGAAGAACGAAACCGCCGAAGCCGTGTAGTTATTCGTACCGTTATTGAACGACCAACCGTCCAAAATACCCATGGATTTCACGTCAGCCTTTGCTATAACTTCTTCGGGAATATACAAACGCAAGAAACTGTACGAACCCACAGGTTGCATCATCAGCGTAATCTTTTGCGAGTTGGTCGTTGCGTTGTTGATTTCCGTTACCGTTCTGCCGTTGACGGTCGTGTAATCGGAAATGCTTGCCCAATCGCTTGCGGCAACCCAGTTGTGATAGGTCTCCCACTGCAAACTGCTGGTCTTAAAAAGATAGGCATTACCGTATTGCTCTTGTCCTTCATAAATCCCCTCAATAGACAATGAACTGAACGTGACCGCCGTATCAGCTGCCGCCGCCGTTTTTGCCTGCGGACGCGCAATCACAATACCAAAAACGATTGCCATGCACGCAAGCGCGCCAAGGAGCCAACTAATCAATTTTCTCGAAATTCTTGTCATACTCTTTCTCCTTCCCCTTAATCAAAGATATCTGTTTCAATATCATCGCCCTTTGGATGCGTGTTCGAACAACGTACGGCATCCTCTGCAATGAACAGAATATCCAAAATTATTTCTTCATAGCTTTTCTTCATCTGAATCCTCCTTATTCGCTATGTTTTTTCAACCAAATATTTTTTTCATTCAGCACCAAGGCTGAATGAAAAGCCCATGGGCTTCAAAATTTACAAATTTAACATTTTATGATAGAAAATATCACATATGATATTATAACATGATTTTTATTTTTTTGTTGTCAAAAGTTCAATATTTGTTGTTAATTTTTACGCATTTTTGCGAAAAATTTCAATTTTTATTTATTTTTAGCCATTATTATATTACCGCCCCTTGAAAATTTTTTGCTAAAATTTAATATTTTTCGCGTTTAGGCTTGATTTTTTCAAATAATTGCATTATAATCGTATAGGTTTGCATTGCAAACGTATATTGAATGAGGTCGGTATAAATATGAAACCTATGGAAATATTAACAAAAGCGCTGTTTGTGTCTTTTTGTTTGATGTCCTTTTGTTCGGGCGTAATGATCGGCGTCGGCGGTACGGCGTTTTTGCTCGCCTGCAACCTCTATGAAACGTGGGGAAAGCTGATCGGTTCGATCCTGTTCTCCCTTGGCATTTTGGCAATCGTTATGTTCGAGATGAAACTGTTTACGGGGTTGATTTCCGATATCCCTGAAATGGGCGCGAAAAATCTGTGGAAATTACCCGTATGTTTCCTTGGAAACATCCTTGGCGTTTTGTTCGCCGCAACGTTGGTGTACTTTTCCCCCTTGGCAAACAGCGTTATCCCGCAGGCGCAGGCATTGATGTCGGTGAAGTTGGAGGCGGAATATTGGGGCGCAAACGCTCTTTGTTCGTCCATTCTTTGCGGATTTTTGATCACACTTTCCATCGGCGCGGTCAACTATGCCCCTCGCAAGGGCTTGTCCACCACCGTCGGCGTTATGTTCCCCATTATCGTATTCGCTTTTTGCGGATTCGATCACTCGGTTGCGAACACGCTGTATATGTTCTTCCTCGGTTTCTCGGGAAAAGCGGTCGTATACCTTTTGATTTGTGTGCTTGGCAATATCCTCGGCGGCGTTATCTTACCTATCTTGTCGTTGTTCCGCATTTGGTCGAACAAGACTGAAAAGGTCAAGGAAGAAAACTAAGAAGAAGAAAACTAATACGGACATAAAAAACGCCCTGCGTGTTGCAGGGCGTTTTTTTTATTTGTTACAGAAAAAGTCGGTCGAATCCGCCGCGTTGGGTTTTCTCCCCACGGAAGTATTATCCTGACGGCGATTGCGAAGTTCAGGCACGGGCGAAGGCGCGACTTGGAAACGGTAATCCGCCCCTCTACGCCGAATAAACTCCTCAATCACACAATGGGAAGGCACGATCTGCGTCGAAGGATTGACGATATCCTGGAAACGGAAGAAATCCGCGTCTTTGGGCAAATTGCTTACCTTTGCGTAATCCTCCCGATTCGAGGTGTACTGTACGGTGTCGCCTAATATTTTACGCACATAATCGACGTTTTCGTGCAAGGATATGGGCGCGGGGAAATCGCCGCAAGGGATCACTTCCTCCCAATCCTTTCGTTCGTATTTCTTCAACAGTTCCACCGCTTTGTGCAAATGCGTGAGCTCAATGGAAAGATTTTCCTCCCAAAGTCCTTTTATATACGGGTTGGTTTCCGTCATATAACAAGACCAGTAAAGATAGCATTCGCAATATTCATGCCAAAGCAACATTTCCAACCACGTCGCGTTGGGGTCCATCAACGATTCGTACTGCGTAACGTGTTCTTCTTCAACCATGGCGATTTCTTGATACAGCCGTCTGCCGATATCCGAACAAGCAAAGTTCGTCACGTTCATGTAGTAGTTCATCGTCTGCTGTTCCGCCGCCGTAATGATCATCGTGGACAGCACCGTTTGCACCTCGGAATTTTTCGCGCAAATACTGCGTTTTACGTTATCCATGGGGTAGCGGTGATGTGCGATCGTCGGACGGCCGGGCATGATTTCGGTGTATCTGCCTACCAACCATTCCGCGGCGATCCCTTGTTCCATTTCCAAAAGATTTGCATATCTGTACAAGTGATCAAAATCTTCCAACAGCGCAAAATCCAACGCTGTTTTTACGTTGCAGTCCAACTCCCGCTTGGCAAGTTCCGCCGTGAGGTCGACCGCCAACTGTTCGTAGCCGATGGTGTGTTCCAAAATGCTTTCATTCATAGGCTTTAACAAGGAAATTTTCAGCTGTTGCTGTTTTTCCACGTACCGCGTCAAAGCCAAATCGCGGCGCAAGTCGTTATTGTCCGTATGACGGGCGAATTGATGGGAAAACCAGTTCGCCTCGAACTCGGTCCCGTTCATCAAAATAATACGGGTTTTCGTATACGGATCGACTTCGCGCTTGTCGTAAGGTTTAGGGTACAGCTGTTGCCAGTTTTGCAACGTGCTTTCAATCGTTTTCGGTTTTTCTTTAAACGGATTCATGGGCGTAACTCCTTTGCTGTTATTCTCTTACAAAGTATGCGCCAAAGCCGTTTTTTGTATACTATGCAAAAATAAAAACGCAGGCTCTCCCTGCGTTTTTTATTATTTGAAAAATTTGAGAACGTTATAAAAGGTGGAATAACCAAACGTATAAAAGCTTGCGTTCGCCACAAACGACGATAGCACGAAAAATACGCTGCCTAACAAAACCCCGAAAGTTAGGGTCAACAATATCTCCCACTCTTTCATACGGCGAATATCCTTTTTCGACATTCCCGAAAGGTTGTATAGGGTAAATTCTTCTCTCCGCGCGCGGTAGCTTTCATATAAATTGTCTATCATGCCGATCATTGCAAATATTATGATCGTCAAGAGGGATATCAAGCCCAAATTCAAACAAATATCCACCGTTTCCAGCTTATCTTCAAACAGCGTATCCACCGAAACTACGGCGGCAAGTTCCATCGCCGTTTTATCGGCGATTTCTCCCAACACTTCGCCCGACGAAACGCCTTCCGCGCCCTTAGCCATCAACATATTGTACGGAATGCCGAAATGCTCGCAATCGAAAAGAATAAACGCAATACCCGTTTTGGCGATATCGCAAACCACCAACTCGATTTCTTGCCCGTTTAATTTCACGGTAAATTCGTCGCCCACGCGTAAGGAACGACTTTTCGCCTCTCCCCAAGCGACGACCGCTTCATTTCCTTTCGGCAACCGTTTCACGTTCAAATCCTCGGAAAGCGCCTCCAAGCTGTCCGCGGAAAACATACCGCCATCCGCCATATTGCCCATATAGACTTTGTAACTGCCCGCCAGCGTTTCGCATTGCGCGACTTTTTCACTGCACCGTTCCGTTGCATTGAGCACGGCGTAATCGGCGTCGAAAAATTCTTCGGTATACGCCAAATTGCCAAACGCGCTCGCCACCATTAATCCGCTGGTCATTACAATACACACAAGAATGGATACAAGGCGGGAAATGTTATGTAAAATTTTCACCGAGTGCAAATTTTTTATCGCATAGTGAAATGCGGGACGCTTGATCTGATAAGACGCGCCGAATTTTTTATCGGACGCCGTATCGATCCTACTCGTCACCCATTTCATAAGCACGGGCGCAAGGATAAAATTGAATAAAAATATCACCACCGCGCTTACAAGATATAAGGGGAAGCGCCACCCCATGGGCGCGATGAACGTAAAAACACACAAAACCAAAGCCGCTGTCGCGCTGATCAACAACGCCTTCTTTTCCGCCCGTTTTTCCCCGTGGGATTTCTTCTTTAATTTTTGCGTGACGATAAACAAAGTCGCTGTCGTAAGCGCCGCCGCAAGCAAAAATAACGTACTCTTAAGGATACTTGCCAAACTCAACGAGGGGACAACGTAACGGAAACCAACGTAGGAAAATAACATTTTTACCAACGGGACCGACAGCAGAACGCCAAGCCCGCTGCCTATCAACCAGTAAACGAAGATTTCCACGTACTGCAAAAAATATAGACGCCACGGCTTTGCGCCCGATAAGGCAAAGGCGTAATTCTCCTCCGCGCGTTCGGACGCGAGAATATAAAAACAGCAAAAAGTAACCGCCGCCGATAATAGCAAGGACAACAGCACCGAAACGTCGATGATGCTGTCTAACGAATCCACATTCGATTTTCTTTTTACCGCTTTCGCCACTTCGCTGACGGTTTTATCCGAAAATGCTTTGTCCTCGCGGAGAAGTTCGATACATTCGGAAACGTTTTCCCCTTCATGCACCTTCACGTAAATCGTACTGCAAGGCTTAAAACGGTCGCCCAGTGCCGAGATCATCAACGAATCTTCCGCCAACGAACGCACGATGCCCGTAATATCCACCATCACGTCATACTGATCGATAAAACGGTTTTCCGAAAGCCCGCATACGGTATACGTCTTTTCATCGCCAAACGCCGTGACCGTGAACGAGTCACCCAACGATAAACCGTTATTTTCGGCAAATTCTTTCGACAAGAAAGCCGCCGTACCGAGCGTTGAATGGGTCACGTTTCCGTATTGATAAAAAGTCAAATCGAAAACCTTTCCTATCTCATAAAAATCGGTCGCAACGCCAAATGCCGTTTTCTTTTCCTCTCCCAAAAGCAACGGGAGCTCGAAACAGCCTACCGCGTCCCCTTTGCCGTCCAACAGTTTTTCCGCGTCATCGGCAAACATGAAACGGGACTGCGAAGTGCCGCTGAGGCTGACGGTGATTTGTGCGTTTCCGTATTTCGCCGCTTGCTTGCGCGCCACTTCCTCGTTTAGCCCTTCCCGCATCGAAAAGGAAAAAATGGATACGGCGACCGCAAGCATCATCGTTAGCACGAGAATGATCGGCTGTAACGGTTTTCTGACGATACTTCGCGCCAGATGTTTGAAAAAAAGTTTCATCCGTCGATTTCCCCGTCCTTTAAATAGATGATACGGTTTCCGTATTCGGCAACCTTTTTACTGTGCGTAACTTGTATAATGGTCGTACCATGTACGCGATTAATGCGTGAAAGCAGTTCCATAACCCGTTCTTCCATCACGCTATCCAACGCCCCCGTCGGCTCGTCTAAAATCACAAGTTTCGGCTTATAGGCAAGCGCGCGCACAATGGCGACGCGTTGACATTGACCGCCCGAAAGCTGCGTGGGATATTTTTTCAATAAGCCGTCAAGCTTTAATTCTTGTACAAGCTCCTCAACGTAATCGCAGGTTTCCTTGGACGCCTTTTTTCCCAAAGTCGCAGGCAACAGCATATTGTCCTTTACGTTCAGCGTAGGGATCAGGCGGAAGGACTGAAAAACAAATCCGACGTCCGTACAACGTACGTCCGCCAAACGGTTTTCTCCAAAGGTAGAGATATCCTCGCCCTGCCAAAAAACTTGTCCGCAATCGGGCATAAGGAAACCGCCGAGAATGGACAATAGCGTACTTTTTCCGCTGCCGCTTTCCCCCATGATCGAAACGAATTCCCCGTCTTTTACTTCCAAGGATATTCCTTTTAAAACTTTTTCGTCGTTGTAACTTTTTTCAATACCCGTTGCTTTTATCATAATTCCATCCCATAGGAAAACGCGGGCGAAATCCCAGCGATATATCCTTTTAAACTGTCGTAAAAATCATCCTGCCCCACTGCTGCTTTTAGCTGTTCAAGCGTCAATGAACGCATACCTGCCTTATAGTTTTCGTAATTTTCACCGTATGTATCGACGGCAACTTCTTCATAACTTTCCACGGCAAAATCGCACTCGGTCACCCTTTCAAAACGAGCCCAATCCGTCTCGTCGAATTTTGCAAATAGTAAGCAAATCAGTTTTTCCCGATCGTCATTACGCAAAAGCGCGGCGTCCGTTTCGTCCAGTTTTTCCACGGTGTCCGACAGCAGCTTTGCAACATCCTGCATTACGGTCGAAACCGCCGCTATGTCCCCCGTCTTTTTCATCGTTTTGAGGATTTTTAAAGCATACGGATCGTCCGCGGCAATCACGCCGTCCGAGATCGCCTTTGATAAAATCAAATTCCAACCCTCATTTGTCACATTTAGCGTAGACAGCCCCAATTTTTTAACAAAAGTCAGCATTTCCGCATCCGTAAAGGAGCTGAATTTATCCGATTGAAATCCGCCGCCGAAAAACAGTTCGGAAAAGGCGAATGCAATTTTTATTACCGATAAGAAATTCTCTTTGCCGATCCCGTTTTGCAACTTTTTCCGTTCCGCATCCAAGAGTTTTGCGTCTTCCAACAAAAATGCGTAACCGTACTTTTCATAATCGGCATTTTTCTTTTCGTAATCGTAATCGTATTTATACACGCAAATGCCGTACAAAATCTCACCGACAAGATCCGCGCCGAGCAAGGACGCCGAGGTCATATATAGGGTTTTGGCTGTTTCCAAACTGCTCCCCTCCCCCTTTCGGTAGGCGATCACTTCGTCAATAACCGTTTTTCCCTGCTTGTCCAGCGCATCGATAAACGCGCGGTATAACGGCTCGGAAACGGGCGTTTTTGCCATTAAATCGCAAATATCCGCCGATACCCTTTTCAATTTTTCCACCGTTGCCGTCGGCAAATTGACGACCACCGTCTTTTGCGTGTAATATTCGAGCAACGAAAAAACAACGCCCTTCGCATATCCTTGCACTTCCCCCGTGTACGGAGTTTCCTCGGATATTACGACGCCGTTTTGCACACTGCTCGCACTCTCCTCCCCTTTTCCCTCGCAGCCGCAAAAAGTCCCTGCGAAAACGATAGAAAGGAGCAGACATGAAATTGTAAAAGGAATTTTTTTCATGCCTTTTACCTCTTAAAATTCGACAAAAGCCGACTGTTGCCAGTCGGCTTTGCCTTCTGTTATTCAAATTGTTTTATTAAGCGTTGGGGCTGGTGTTTTCAGGTACGTCATCGGGAACAGCGTTTCCCAAAGCGGGCAACACCCAATCCCATGCGATCACGCCTGCGCCTGCCAAATAATCGCCGTCGCCGGAGATCCACATCTTTTCGATGTCATATGCAAGCGTAAGATTACCGGTAGTGTCCGTGCCTTCGCCCGTCAGAGCAAATTCCG
>JAFUIT010000026.1 GCA_017468345.1 Clostridia bacterium | reverse complement strand
TTGGTTTAATCTTGAATTTGATATCTAACTTATCATAGGAAATGTTCCATTCGTCGGGGATGGGTTTTAAAATTTTCCACCCGCCGCCGCCTTTTTCGCTGCGCTTATAATAAGCGTTCAGTTTGGGGTAAGCAAACAAATCGGTTTGCGCCGACCAAATCACCTGCGGATCGGGACGGAGAAGATAAACGTCCTTCCATCTTTCCAATTTGTAACCGTCGCCCGTTGCGATGATCGAATATTCTTTCCAGTTTTCGGAAATTTTCATAAGCTTCCTTTCGCGCATAGGCGCGCAATATGACATTATAATACAATTATACCTAACTATTATACAAAAAAAATATACGATTGTAAAGTGTTTTGTTTCCCTTGCGTAAAACTTTCTCCGTTAAAATAAAAGAAAAAACCGCCCGACGGGCGGTCATTTATACAGCTTGCTGTTCTGACAGTAAATCGGGTGGAGCATACGCGCGCAATTCTCCTTCGTACGTTTTCCCCCCTCCATATAGCGCCAAAAAATCGTTCGGCGTCGTTACGTAGGGGAAATTCTCCTCCTTTTCAATACCAAAATCAACAAGTACCTTTTTTACAAATTCCGAGCAAAAATAATGGCGTTTTCGATTTGCTTTTTTATGGAATAAAACCAAAAATAAACCCCACCAGTTGTATTTGTAGCGTTTCCTATCCGCATACATTTTCTCGATGCTTGAACAAATCGCATGGTATTGTGTTTGCGACACTTCAAAGGGAAACACCGCTACTTGCGTTTTGGGAAAACGGCTAAAGAGTCCCCACCGTAAACTTTCCTTCATAAATCCGCCAAAAAACGCCCAGTATTTCCATCTTCTTCCAAACGAATACATTTCGGAAAGATCGTCTTTCAGCGAAAGGGATACGTGATTATATTTCGCCTTTGTGATCCGTTTCAATATTTTTGCCGTAAGCGCACCCGTGTTCGAAATCACCACGTATATTTTCCTATTTTGTATATCCATATTTTTATCCATTACCACCTTTATCCATTACCACCACAAATGACGTGGGCAGGTATGCGTTGAAATATTTTATCTCGCCCATATCGAGGGCGTAAAGCTATACAATATCCACAGCAATCGCAACGACGCCGTACCGATCGATTTTTTCCTGTGAATAATACGCCAACATATCCTTGGGATCGGCATTTTCCCCTTCCTTATAGCCGATGGATATCTTATCATGATGACGGTATAATTCCTCAAAGGAGGGGTACAGGTACGTGTTTAATACTCTGCAAAGCAATTTTTCGCCCGTATCCGCGTTGGAAAATTCAATCAAGTCATCTGCGCGTATTTTTGACCGTTTTTCATCATAAAGACGCATTTCAACCGTCTTTTTACCCGATTTTATCCCGTGAAACGGAGCGTTATGCAATTTCATTTCATGTAACATGGTTTTTAATACAAACGGCAGACGTATGCCTGCCGTTCCCTTTTTATTCGTTTTCTTTTTTGCGTTTGAGTATCACAGCGCCCGCCGTAATCATACCGACGCCGACAAGCGAAAGTCCCATAGACGCTCCGCAACCTGCCATCATAGGATTTTCAGCATTATCCGAGGTATTATCCGACTCGTCGGACGCGTCGGGCGCACCCTTTCCGGCAACCGAAATCAAAGTCGGCTTATCAAATTCTACCGTGCCTTTTTGATTTTTCAAAATCCCCGTTACGGTAATCGTATCGCCTACGACGATATCTTTATTGTTTCCGTTTTGATTGTCGCGCATCCAATAACAATAGATGGGCTTATCTTCCAAGCCTTCTACCGCAAACGTTAAACAGATATTCGTGCTATACGAATCATATTCCTTTACGTTTGTAACTTTGCCCGTCAAAGTATACGTTCCGTCCAACATTTCGCCCGTTTCCAAAGCATACGCCGCGTTTACGATTTCTTCAGCCGTAACGGTCGTATCGGGGACGTCGCCAACGGAAATCAAGGTCGGCTTATCAAATTCTACCGTATTACTGTGATTTTTTAAAGTTCCGGTGACGGTGATCGTATCCCCCGCTTTGATATTTTTGTTGTCCCCATTTTGATTGTCGCGCATCCAATAACAATAGATGGGCTTATCTTCCAAGCCTTCTACCGCAAACGTTAAACAGATATTCGTGCTATACGAATCATATTCCTTTACGTTTGTAACTTTGCCCGTCAAAGTATACGTACCGTCCAACGTTTCGCCCGCTTTCAAAGCATACGCCGCGTTTACGATTTCGGCGGGCGTAGTCGGCTTAGTCGGCGTAGTAGGCGTCGTCACGGGATCGTCGGGAGTTTCCTCATCGCTGGGGGGAACGGGCACAGCCGAACCGCCGCTTGCGATCCCCGAAGGCGTTACCATATCGGTGGGTGCGGATTTACCGAACAACAGCCAAGCGTATTCGGGATAATCAACAAATACGTTTCTCGTACCCGTGATCGATTGTACCGCGTCGTTTCTACCCATTTCCCAAGTATCTACGGGGTCTTCTTCC
>JAFUIT010000025.1 GCA_017468345.1 Clostridia bacterium | reverse complement strand
GGACGGAAGCAAGCTCATCCGAAAGGCGTTCCTTTCTTTCGATCGCCTTGTTCAAGGCTACGTTCAGCTCGTTCAAGCGGTCCTTGGTCGCTTCCATGCGTGCGGCAAGCGTACCGAGGTTTTTCTTCATCTCGGCTATTTCATCCGCGTCGGAAAGCTGGGAAAGACGGCTTTCGTCCGAAAGTTTTTCAAATACTTCGATCTTCTTATCGAGGGCGTTTACCGCGGCGCGCAATACTTCGATTTGCGTTTCAAGCTCCGTGATACGTTTCGTACCCTCGCTGTTTTTCTTGCCCGTCAAAGCAATTTCGTCGTCGATTTCCCCGATACGAATCTTGTTTGCGGCAAGCATGTCCACCGCCGCCTCGATTTGCGAACGGTAAGTTCTGATACGTTCCTGCGCCAAACGAAGTTCGCCGTCCTTTCTTTCGTTGCCGACGGAAAGTTCTACGCGGCGGTCGTTCAATTCGGTCAAGCGTGCGTCCGCACGGCTGATCTTTTCACGGTTTTCGTCCAACTTGCGATTGATACGTTCGATTTGCGTATTAAGCGAAATAATCTTATCCGAAATCGCCGCAATGTCCTTTTTGAACTTGCTCTTTTCATTCTCCGCGTTTTCGTAACGGTATATGTACGTATTCGCTTCGTTGATTTTCAGCGAGTTGGAGTACTCGTTGTATTCGCGTGCGGCTTCCGCTTGCTTTTTCATGTGCGGCAGGCGGCGTTCCACTTCGTCGATACGCTGACGGTAGATAAACAGGTTGTCGTTCGCATCGTCGATCTTTCTTTCGATCTCCTGCTTTCTCTGCTTGTACACCATCAAGCCCATCGCTTCTTCGAAGATCAAACGACGGTCTTCAGGGCGAGCGTTCATAATTTGTTCAACTTTACCCTGACCGATGATGGAATACCCCTCTTTCCCCAAACCGATGCCGTGGAACAGGGTAACGATATCCTTCAAACGGCTGTTTTGGTTATTGATGAGGTATTTACTTTCCCCCGTACGGTAAAGACGGCGGGTCATCGCAACCTCCGACGTTTCCATCGTCGGGAAAATTTTATTTTCATTGTCGAAAACAAGGGTTACTTCGCAAAACGACTGCGGTTTTCTTTCCAAAGTACCGCCGAAAATAACGTCTTGCATGTTCGAACCGCGCAACGTTTTCGCCGACTGCTCCCCAAGCACCCAGCGTACGGCGTCCGCAACGTTACTCTTACCGCATCCGTTCGGACCTACGATACAAGTGACGCCTTCTTCAAACCGAATGGTCGTCTTGTCGGCAAACGACTTAAAGCCGACCAGTTGTATTTCCTTTAAATCCAAAGTATTCTCCTTATGATATCTGTGTATATCTTTTTATTTTTTACCTTTTAATTGCGCCAACAAAGCCTTTGCCGCTTGCTGTTCCGCTTCCTTTTTACTGCCGCCTTCGCCGCTTGCAAACTTGCCCATGGCGCTGACTTTGGCGAAGAATACGGGGGCGTTGTCCTTGCCCGCTTTTTCCGTTTCGTAAACGGGCGCTTTTTCCCCTTTGGCTTGTAAAAATTCCTGCAAAGCCCCTTTATAATTTTGCGTACTTTGCTGCGTTTCCAAATGCCCGTGTTCGAGGATAAACGCTTTGGCAGGCTCATAGCCGCCGTCTAAATAAATCGCGGCGATCACCGTTTCAAAGAGGCTGGACACCGTCTTTTTGCCGACGTTTGCTCTCCCGCCCGAAACCAGCAGATATTTCTGCAAGCCCAAATCGCGCACCGCCTCGTCCAGCGTTTCTTCGCAAACGAATTTTTGGCGCTGACGGGTCAATTCCCCTTCTTCCGCTTTTCGATCACGAAGGTATTGCCATTCGGTCACCACCAACTGCAACACCGCGTCGCCGAGGTACTCCATACGCTCGTTATCCTTACCGCCGTGCGCGTTGGCGTAGGTCGAATGAGTAAACGCCTCTTGGAGCAAAGCTTTGTCACGGAACGTATATCCGATCTTTTTTTCTATTTCTTCAAACGGGAAACGCATTATTCGGAAACTTCGCCCTTTTCTTCGGTCGCCATCGTCTTTTCCAATCTTGCGGCGATCTTTTCTACCATTTGTCCGCGAACTGCGTTCGCTGCCTGCGCGATACAAACCGCAAAGCCGCGCGCACGGGAGTTACCGTGCCCTTTCACGACCGCTTTCTTTAAGCCCAAGAACATCGAACCGCCGACCGCTTCATAATCCAAGCCCTTGCGGATCTTTTTGATGATATCGCCGCAAAGGAGCGCGCGGAGTTTC
Organism: Clostridia bacterium; assembly: GCA_017468345.1. Lineage (GTDB taxonomy): Bacteria > Bacillota > Clostridia > Christensenellales > Borkfalkiaceae > Scatosoma. The sequence continues at coordinate 14,933 of JAFUIT010000025.1, read as the reverse complement.
GTCCAAAGGTTACGCTTAAATTCTCTTTTCATGATCGAGCTGACCGCTTTGCCGCAACCTTCTACCGCTTTCGTCGCGATATTGCCCGTAAAGCCGTCTGCAACCATAACGTCGATATCCCCGTACATCAAGTCGCGCCCTTCCACGTTGCCCACGTAGTTCACGCAAGGCGTTTCCTTTAACAGCGCGTTTACTTCCTGCTGTAACATCAAGCCCTTGTGGTCTTCCGTACCGTTGTTCAAAAGACCTACTTTCGGGTTTTCAATACCGTAAGCCGCCTGCGCGTATGCCGACGCCATGATGGCAAAGTGAATGAGGTTGATGGGCTTACATTCGAGGTTCGAACCGCAGTCGCAAATGAACGTACCGCCCCCTTTGTGGTTGGGAACGATGGGACAAAGCGCAGGACGGGAAACCCCTTTCAATCTGCCCAGTACCAAAACGCCCGCCGTCAAAACAGCCCCCGTCGACCCGGACGACACCAAACCGTCCGCCTTGCCTTCTTTCAACAAGCGGAACGCCACGACCGTGGACGAATCCTTTTTGGATTTTACCGCTTTCGTGGGAACTTCTTCCATCGTGATGACTTCCGTCGTATGTACGATCTCCACACGGCTTGCGTCATATTTACATTCGGATAAAATTCCCTTGATTTGAGGCTCGTCGCCGCACAAGATCACGGACAAATCCTTGTCCTTATTGAGCGCTTCTACCGCGCCGAGTACCTGCTGTTTCGGGGCGAAATCGCCGCCCATTGCGTCTATTACGATTTTTACCATGTTTTACTCCGTTGTGTGTAAATTTTGATGAATTAGTACTTCAAATCCCCAAACGTACGAGGATAGGGCACGACGTCGCGGATATTTGCGATGCCCGTCAGGTACATGACCATACGTTCAAAGCCCAAACCGAACCCGCTGTGGGTCGTACCGCCGTAGCGGCGCAAGTCAAGATACCACGAATAATCTTCGGGGTTCATGCCCAACTCCTTAATGCGGTTGACAAGCTTGTCGTAATCGTCCTCTCTTTGCGAGCCGCCGACAAGTTCCCCGATGCCGGGCACGAGCAAGTCCGCCGCCGCAACCGTTTTCCCGTCGGAATTTTGTTTCATGTAAAACGCCTTAATTTCCTTCGGATAATCAGTAAGGAATACAGGTTTTTTATAAACTTGTTCGGTGAGGAAACGTTCGTGTTCGCTCTGCAAATCCTTCCCCCAGAAAATATTTTTATCGTCGAACTTGTCCGCGTTTTGTTTCAAAATTTCGATCGCGTCGGTGTAAGACAAACGAACAAACGCGTTTTCGGATACGTTTTTCAAACGTTCCAACAAGCCCTTATCCACAAACTGATTGAGGAAATTCAATTCGTCCTTGCACGTTTCGGAAACGTAATCGATGACGTATTTCACCATCGCCTCCGCAACGTCCATATCCCCTGCCAAATCGCAGAACGCCATTTCCGGCTCGATCATCCAAAATTCCGCCGCGTGGCGCGCCGTGTTCGAGTGTTCCGCACGGAAAGTAGGGCCAAACGTATATACGTTGCCGAACGCCATCGCATAGGTTTCCGCGCTGAGCTGACCGGAAACGGTCAACGCCGCACGCGTACCGAAGAAATCTTCCTTGTAATCCACGGGTTTCCCCTTCTTTGCCACTTCGTCCAAATCGAAAGTCGTTACTTGGAACATCGCGCCTGCGCCTTCGCAGTCGCTGCCCGTGATAATGGGAGTATGCACGTAAACAAACCCGCGGTCGTTGAAAAATTTATGGATCGCGATCGCCGCTTCGCTGCGGATACGGAACGCCGCCCCGAAAAGGTTGGTACGGGGACGAAGGTACGCGATCTCACGCAAAAATTCGACCGAGTGACGTTTTTTCTGCAAGGGATAATCGGGGGTGGATTCGCCCTCTACCTTGATCTCCGTCGCCTTGATCTCGTAAGGCTGTTTATTTTCGGGGGTAACGACTACGTTCCCCGTTACGATCAACGCGCAACCGACGTTTTCTTTTGCAATCTCGTCGTAATTTGCAAGATTTGCGCGTTCAAACACGATCTGCGTGTTTTTAAAGCAACTGCCGTCGTTCAATTCGATAAAACCGAACGCTTTGGAGTCGCGGATAGTCTTTGCCCAACCCGCAACGGTGACGCATTTCCCGTCGTATGCGGAATAGTCCGCGTTGAGTGCTTTCAGCTGGATTCTTTCCATGATAACCTGCCTTTTTTCTATGGAAAAGCCTGTTTTTCGCCTTGCGGCGCTTTTCCTGTTGTTTGTTTTGTATTTTTTGATGGTTCTGTCTAATAAACGGTTGATTAGTGATTTATCACGATTTGGCGAGAAAAACGTAAGAAAACCCAACGTTTTGCGAGGGCGCATACCCCCAGCGGTCTGTAACCGAGCAAAGCGCGCAGTGTTTCGCAACGTTTTTCCGTTAAAAAGCAACCGTATGTTATGACAGAGCCATTTTTTAATTTCCTACACTATATTATAACAGTTTTTGCCGAAAAAGACAAGCGTTGGAAGGCATTTTGTTTGTCGCATCCTGAACTTTTTTGACGATAATCCCTTGTATCGGGCGGTATTCGTCCACACGCATACGCTTTCGGGAAAGCAAAGTCTCCCCTTTGTAGCGTTCGAGGTACATTTCACTTTTTACGCCGTTCTTGGGCGAGCGAAGAATTCCGTCCGTTTTTCCCTCCTTCACGATGGGCGCAGGCGGGGGTATTTCCGCAAGCGTTTGAGAAATAATCTCATACCTGTACCCCTCGTTTTTACCGTAAAAGGAAATTCGCAATCCCCCCTCGAACACATGCGCCGTCAAACATACGGGAAAGGAATGGGGATTGTACAGTTGCAAGTCGCACTCCGACGACACCATGGCGTCGCGCGAAGGCTGTACGTAGGAAACTCGAAGGGAGTGCGGATGGTACTCCGTCACCCCCAGCCCGCTTTTGAGCGCCGCATTATACAGCGTAGTGCTGACTTGGCAAACGCCGCCGCCCACTCCCAAAACGTATTCGCCGTTGACAATGATCTTCGCTTGCCGAAACCCTGCTTCCGCCGTTCTTCTGCCCACCGTCTTGTTAAAGGAAAACTCCCCGTACGGCTGTAAAGTCGTTCCGTCGATCAACTCCGCCGCGATCGCGATGTTTTGACACCTGTCCTTATCCTCGGCGTTGTAATAGGTAGTATATGAGGACATTTTCTCCCACCCGAACGGCGTCGCGCTTGCAAATACAGGCGTCTTTATCCAAAATCCCCATAAAAACCCACTAAAAAATAGAAAAACGGCGCTCGCAAAAGAGAGCGCCGTCGTTTTTATCCAATATTTTCCGCGCATGCTTACCTCACCCCGCGTTCATTTCAACGCATACCTGGGTACTTCTTTCACCCGTTTTAGCTTGTGTAAGGCAAGGGGAAACTATGCTTAATTTTTGATTTTTCCGTCCTCGATACGGATCTTGTTGCATTCCGCGCCATACAAAACGCGTTCGGCGTGCGTACAAGTCAATATCGTTTGCACGTCCGCGATGCATTTGAGCAATTTTTTCCTGCGCGGCAGGTCTAATTCGCTCATGACGTCGTCCAACACCAAAATGGGATATTCTCCCGATAAAATTTTAAAAATTTGCACTTCGGACAATTTCAGCGCAAGCGCCGCGGTACGCGTTTGCCCCTGGGAAGCGTACGCTTTTGCGTCCACGCCTCCGATCAACACGTCCAAATCGTCGCGGTGCGGCCCGACCGTTGTAAAACCCAACCGCAAATCCTTTTCATAATTATTTTCCAACCGACGTTGCAAGGTCTTGGCAATTTCCTCCGCCGATCCCTCGTATTTTCGGTCGGGTTTGATGACAAGATCTTCCTTCCCGTCCGTCAAAAACGAGTGAAATTCCTTGGCGTGCGGAGCAAGTTTTTCCACAAATTCCGCCCGCTTTTGCACAATGATAGCCGCGTATTTACAAAGCTGTTCGTCCCACACGGGCAGGGTATCCAAAACGAGGGACACGTCGCGGTTTTTCAACAAAGTGTTGCGTTGGTCGAGGATTTTATTATACCGCAACAGCGCGGTGTAATAGGCAGGCGAAGTTTGCGAAATGGAAATGTTCATAAAACGCCGCCTCTCGTCCGGACCGTCTTGAATAAGGCGCAGTTCGCCGGGGGAGAAAAATACGCTGTTAATATGCCCCATCAGGTCGGCGTTTTTCGCAATTTTACTGCCGTTGACACGGATCTCGCGTTTGTTTTCGTAAATATCCGCCTCGATCGTCACGTTGCCGTAACGGTTTTCCGCCTCCGCAACGATACGCGCGGATTCCGCGCCGATACGGATCAGTTGCTTGTCGTGCCGAATACGCAAAGACGCGCCCGTACAAAGGTAAAATACCGCCTCGGCGCAGTTGGTTTTGCCTTGGCCGTTTTTGCCAAAAAGCACGTTAAGACCCTCCGAAAACGTGAAAATTTCGTTTTCGTAGTTCCTAAAATTTTGAAGGAATAATTTTTTTATTTTCATAATCCTCAAAAAACCCGCCGAAATTGCTTTCTTTTCCTTTCGATTTGTATTATAATTATATCAAATAATTTTAGAAAACACAAGTCATATCGTGAATAATTTTAACAGGGGAAGAAAAATGGCAGAACATTCTCAACTTCAATTCATTTGGAAACAGATCAGCGAACGGGTACAAAACCTGATTTCGCCCATTTCCTACAATACCTACATCAAAACGTTAGAGCCCGTGGATATCCTCGGGCGTATCCTCGTTTTGAAGGCGGAAACCCCTCTCGGCGCGTCCACCATTATGAAAAAGCACGCGGAAAAAATCCGCGACGCGATGGTAAAATGCGATTTGGGCGTAAAGGATTTCCGTTTGGTTGTGGACGGCAGTGAAGAATTTTCCCTCGAACAGGAAGAAGACGCCGCCGACAGTTTCCAAATTTCCCCGATCAATAAAAATTTTACTTTCGATTCGTTTGTAGCGGGCGCGGGCAGTAAATTTGTGTACGCGGCGGCAAAAGCGGTTGCGGAAGCCCCCGGCGAAACCTTTAACCCCCTCTTTATCTACGGCGAATCTGGTTTGGGTAAAACCCACCTTATGCACGCGATCGCGAATGAAATTTCCCGTTTGTACCCCGAAAAGAAGGTGCTGTATACCACGTGTGAAAATTTCCTGAACGAGTTTATCGATTCCATCGCGCAAAAGAGCAGTGCAAAGTTCCGTTTCCACTACCGTAACGTCGACGTATTGATGATCGACGACGTGCAGTTTTTGAAAAATAAAACGCAGGTACAGGAAGAATTTTTCCATACCTTTAACGAATTGTCGGCGCAAAACAAACAAATCGTTTTGACTTCCGACCGCCCGCCGAAGGAAATCGCGACCTTGGAAGAACGTTTGCGCACCCGTTTCGAGGGGGGCATGATCGCGGATATTCAACCGCCCGATCCCGAAACCAAGATCGCTATCTTGAAGAAGAAAGCGGAAAACAGAAAGTATATCATTTCCGACGACGTGTTGGAATTTTTGGCGCGCGACTCCGGGCACGACGTACGTACGTTGGAAGGCCGATTGACGAAAGTCATCTTCGCAAGCAAGCTGCATGAAGAACCGATCACTTTGGCGCTTGCGAAAAAGGCGCTGAACGAGTCGGTAAACGAATCGGAAGACCAAGAGGACGTGACGCCCGAAAAAATCCTTTCCGCGGTTTGCGCCTATTTCAAGCAAAAACGCGAGGATTTGATTGGCAAAGGCAAGCGCGCGGATCTTGTAAAAGCGCGGCAAATTTGCGCGTATATTATGTGCGATATGCTCTCCCTGCCCCTTGTGTCCGTTGGTAATATCCTCGGCGGCAGAGATCATACCACCATTATGTATGCACGCGATAAGATGGAAAAGCTGGCGTCTTTGAACGACCGTATCGCGAAAGAAATCGACGATATCAAAAATATCGTCCTCAAAAAATAGCAAGATGATCTTGCAGCCAGACTTGGTGTCTTTTCTTACGTTTTTTAAGGGGGCTGCGTACATTCACTTTATCAATAAAACGGTTTTGTAAAAAAAATTTCACTCATTCACTATATTAACGCACCTTCGTTACAAAATATTTTGTAGCTCATCGATTATTTTTATTATGGCAATTAACGAAAAAACTTTTCTTGAATATGCCGCGGAAGCGGTTGTTGTCGGCGCAGGGCACGCAGGTTGCGAAGCAGCCCTCGCTTTGGCGCGCACGGGTATCAAAACCGCCCTGCTCACCTTAAACCTCGACAGCATCGCATTCCTTCCCTGCAACCCGTCCATCGGCGGTACGGCAAAGGGGCATTTGGTGCGCGAAATCGACGCTTTGGGCGGTGAAATGGGTATTGTTGCGGACAATACCGCCCTCCAAATCCGTATGCTGAACGTCGGCAAAGGCGCGGCGGTGCAATCGCTCCGCGCACAGTCGGATAAAAACGCCTATCACCGTGAAATGAAACAAGTGTTGGAAAACACCGAAAACTTGCGAATTATTCAAGCGGAAGCGACGGAAATCCTTACCGAGAACGGAAAATGCACGGGCGTTAAGACCAACTACGGCGGGATTATCCCCTGCCAAGCGGTGATCCTTTGCACGGGGGTATATCTCAACGGCGAAACAATCACGGGACACGTCGTACAAAAATCGGGTCCCAACGGCTTTGCCCCTGCAAATCATTTGACGGACAGTTTAATCAAACTCGGTTTCAACGTTCGCCGCTTTAAAACGGGTACGCCTGCGCGCGTGGACGGCAGAACGGTAGACTTTTCAAAATGCGAAGTGCAAAACGGCGACACGGATATCTATCCCTTCTCTTTTATGCACGACACGCCCCCCGAAAATAAACTGCCCTGCTATCTTACCTATACAAATTTAACCACTCACCAAATCATCAACGACAACCTTGACCGTTCCCCTCTCTACGACGGCACGATTCTTTCCACGGGACCCCGATACTGTCCCTCCATCGAAACGAAAGTGGTACGTTTTAAGGACAAAGAACGGCACCAGATATTCATTGAACCGGAAGGCGCGGACACGCACGAAATGTACGTGCAGGGTATGTCCACTTCTATGCCCCACGACGTTCAGCGTGAAATGTACGCCTCCGTCGCAGGGTTAGAACACGCGGACATCATGCGCTACGGTTATGCAATCGAATACGATTGTATCGACACGCTCGACGTGTTGCCCACTCTTGAATTTAAAAAAATAGAAGGCATCTATACGGCGGGACAAATCAACGGTACTTCCGGCTACGAAGAAGCCGCCGCGCAGGGCTTGATGGCAGGTTTGAACGCCTCGCTCAAACTCCGCGGGCTCCCTCCGTTCACCTTGCGGCGCGATGAGGCGTATATCGGCGTACTGATCGACGATTTGGTCACGAAAGGCACGGACGAGCCTTACCGAATGATGACTTCGCGCGCCGAACACCGCATTTGCTTACGCCAAGACAATGCCGATTTCCGATTGACGGAAAAGGGAAAAGAGGTTGGTTTGGTCACGGAAGAACGTTACAAGCGGTACCTTGCCCGTAAGGCAAAATACGAAGAATTGTTGTCTTCGTTGCAGACACGGGTACCTCAAAAGGACGCCGCGCCCTTCTTAACACAGTACGGTTACAGCGAGCCGAGCAGCAGCGTTTCCTACGCCGACATGATCAAACGCTCGATACCGTTAAAGGATATTATGACGCGTTTTAACGTCTTTTCCGAATACTCGAAAGACGTGTTGGAAACGGCTGAAATCACCGTTAAGTACGAGGGCTACTTAAAGCAAGGCTTTGACTTGATCGAAAAAGCAAAACGCTTGGAAGCAAAATTACTTCCGCCCGATATCGATTATACACAAATCAAAGGCCTGCGTTTAGAGGCGCAGGAAAAATTAAACCGCATCCGCCCTTTCAATCTTGGGCAGGCGGGCAGAATTTCGGGCGTTAACCCCGCCGACGTTTCCGTCTTAATGGTTTGGTTGGCAACGCGGAACAATTAAAAAGAAAAATCTCGTGGAAGTCCACGAGATTTTATTTTTACGTTTTTATTAAGAAAAGATCGGCAACCACGTCACGTCAAAGAAAATAACCCCCGCCAGCGCCAACGCGATCGAAAAATAGAAAAAACCTTTGCCCGCCAAGCGCAAAGCCGTACCCTCCGCGGCGCAACTTACAAAAATCGAACCGACTACGACCGGCCAACCGAACATTACGATTTTTACCAATGCGACTTTCCAAGTTTCCGCACCCACAAAAAATTGAGGCAAGAAGGAGCTGACGCCCCACCAAACCAAAAACAGGAAAATTGCCGATACCAAACGCATTAAAGTAAACAGCATACCCGCTTCGCAAACTTCTTTGTTTGCGCCGTCGCGTTTGCCTGCGATTGCAAGCCCGATCCAGCAAAAAGGCCAAGCCAATATATCGATGAACATCGCAAGGAAATACCCGATCCAAGCCATCGCGTTTTTCTTTTCAATCGGTGTTTGATTTACGTTTGTCTGTACCATGGTCGGGTTGTAAGGATACAAAGTCGTCTTTTCAAACCCATCATCTTCATCCTCGTCGTCATCGTCATCATCCGCGTCGACGGGAGTTACCACGTAATCGTATTTCACCTTATACGGCGTTCCCTTCTCATCGTAATAATACTGCGCAGTCGGCGTATTGTTTGGATAAGTCACCGCGGGATATGCCGTATTTTGATACCCCCAAGCAGCGGCGCTGAGCGCGGTGGGATTATAACCGCAATGCTTGCACACGGTCGCATCGTCTTTATTTTTCTTTCCGCATTGCGCGCAAGTAATCATGCCGTTCCTCCCTTTTTCGCTGTCATCAAATTATAGCACACGCCCGATAAAAAGTCAACCCATTATCCGCACTTTATTGTTTAATAAATGAAATAAAATGCGGTTTGAAAACATACCTGCCCCGTTGATTTTACAAACGGGGCAGTATAATATTATATCTTTCGTTTTATTTGTTTTTTCTTCTGAAAATCAAGAAGAAGAAACTGAGCAACAAGCAAACGACGCCGATTGCCAAACTGAAGAAATCCACAGTGAACGGCAAAAACGATAAAATCGAACTTTCCGCCATCTTCAAATCGGGATAGAGTTTGCGCGTCGTCAAAATAAACATCACCGAATAGAACAGCGCGCCGACGCCTAAGAAGAACAACGCCCGACGTACCCGTCTGGGTGCGGATTTTCTCGAAAAGACCGCAAATACCGAAATAATCAACGCCAAAACGCTACACAACAAAAATACGTAAATCGCCACGTTATACAGCATACCAAGCGTGCCCTTAACGGTAAATGCAGGGACAAAACCGAACATTCTACCCGTCGAAGCAAACAGCCCTTTCGTCATTTCAATACCGCTATTTGCCAAAGCAACGCCGGAGGCTTGGATTATGTAATAAGGAACCACCGTGAAAGCCAAAACGCAAACGGCAATCATCACGATCGCAAACAAACGGCTTGCGACGTTCTTACGGCAACACGCCGTCCCCTTTGCCTTTTTGCCGTTTTTTTCATTCGATACGGGAGGATTTACCACGTAACGATGACTGGGATCAATCGGTTCGTACAAGCAATACGCTGACGATAACTGACCCTTTTGAGTAACGTTTTCAAAGGACGCGTATCCGCAACGTTTGCACGCCTTGTCTCCTTTTATTTTTTTACCGCATTGAGGGCATTTCATATATATTTTCTCCTTAAAAGCCTAACGTTTCCATCTTTTTATATATTATAACATATCCGCTGTTTCGTGTCAATGCTTTTTTGGGCTTTTCTGTGGGCAATCTCATGATTATCCGATAAAAAATCAATCCCCTTTTTCTTCTTTTTTTGCAAACAAAACGTTAATAAACGCATACCTGCCCCGTTGGTTTATTAACGGGGCAGGTATATTCTTCTATTTCTCAATCTTCAAAATTATACTTTTCGGCAACGATATATTTCGGGCGATTTTGCACCTCTTTGTAAATCATACCCACATGCAGGTTTGTCAACCCTTGGCAAGTCAAAATAACACCGCCAAGCGCCCCAACCGTCGGGAACAGCCACGCTGTTAAACCGCCGAAGAAAATATGACAGCAAGTCAACACGATAAAAGTCACGAAACAAGCCAACGAGGCAAAGCCAAGCAATAAACCTAGCTTGATCGGCAAAGTCAAATGGTAATTCGTATTGGGAAAAATACCGTCCTCCGCCAACTTCACCATTTTCTTCAACGTATAATGCGTTTCCCCCGCCACACGTTCGGGGCGGTCGAATTCGACAAACGTTTGCTTAAAGCCCACCCACGCCGTTTGCGCGCGGAGCAGTCGATCATGTTCGCCCATGGAAAGAATCGCGTCTACCACTTTTCTGTCGTACAGTTTGAAATCCCCCACGTCCGTGGGCATTTCCATTTTTGTAATCTTACGCATAAACCGATAATACACGTACGCCGTCGCTCGTTTGAAAACCGTTTCCCCCGAACGTTTTTTGCGTTTTCCGTGTACGACGTCAAAGCCCTCTTTCCATTTTTGGATCATTTCCATCGCAACTTCGGGAGGGTCTTGCAAATCGGCGTCCATCGCAATCACCGCGTCGCCGCTTGCCATTTCCATGCCGCAATAAAGCGCCGCCTGCTGTCCGAAATTGCGGGAAAAGTTGCATACTTTTACCCGTTTATCCAAATCGGCAAGACCGCGTAAAATCTCTTTCGTCGCGTCCCTGCTACCGTCGTTTATGAAAATAATCTCGTATTCTTCCTGCAAATTCCGCATCAACGGAGTGACCGCGTCATAAAACAGCTGTAAGCTCTTTTCCTCGTTATACGCAGGCACGATGATCGAATATTTTGCCATATTTTTCCCTGCCTTAAAAAATCCGAAGCGCCCCGACGGAAAATACCGTCGGGGCGTCTTATTAACTACACCAAAGCTTAGTTAAGCTTTTCCAACAGCTTGAGGTCGATACCCTTTTCACCGATCTTGATAATTTCTACTTTTACCTTGTCGCCGATGTTGAGTACGTCTTCTACCTGATTTACTCTCTGTTCGGAAAGCTTGGAGATGTGTACCATACCGTCCTTACCGGGAGCAAATTCAACAAACGCGCCGACCTTGGAAAGGATACGAACGACTACGCCAACGAACATATCGCCGATTTCGGGATCGTGTGCGATCGATTCAACGATAGCCTGCGCACGTCTTGCATTTGCAACGTCGCCGTAGCAAGCGATGCAAACGGTACCGTCTTCTTCGATATCGATCTTCGTACCAGTCTGTTCGATAATCTTGTTGATAACTTTACCCTGCTTCCCGACAACGTCACCGATTTTTTCGGGATTGATCTTGAAGGTAACGATCTTAGGCGCATAAGCGGACAATTCTTCGCTTACTGCAGGGATACATTCGAGCATCTTGCCCAAAATGTGCTTTCTTGCTTCCTGCGCCTGTGCGATTGCGTCCAACATGATTTCCTTGGAAATACCTTTGATCTTGATATCCATTTGGATTGCTGTGATACCCTTATCCGTACCTGCTACCTTGAAGTCCATATCGCCAAGGAAGTCTTCAAGGCCCTGGATATCCGTCATGATAACGTATTTACCCGTTTCGGGATCCTTAACAAGACCCATTGCGCAACCTGCTACGGGTGCTTTAATGGGGACGCCTGCATCCATCAACGCCATCGTCGAACCGCAAACGGACGCCATCGAAGACGAACCGTTGGAGGAAAGAATGTCGGATACGACACGGATCGCATACGGGAATTCTTCCGGAGCAGGAATAACGGGAACGAGTGCGCATTCCGCCAAAGCGCCGTGGCCGATTTCGCGGCGGCCGGGGCTTCTCAACGCCTTTGCTTCACCCGTCGAATAGCCGGGAAAGTTGTACTGATGCATATATCTCTTTTCTTCTTCTTCGTCAAGGCCTTCCATGCGCTGTGCTTCGCCGAGCATATCGAGCGTACAGGTCGTAAGCGCCTGCGTCTGACCTCTCGTGAATACAGCCGAGCCGTGTACGCGGGGAAGAATACCGTGTTCGCACCAGATGGGACGAACTTCCGTCAACTTTCTGCCATCGGGACGAACGCCGTCAAAGATCTTCGCGCGCACGATACCTTTTACGATATAGTAGATCGAATCCTTCACTTCACGGATTTGATCGGGATAGATTTCAGCGAAATGTTCGATGATTTCCGCTTCCGCTTCCGCCTGACGAACTTGACGTTCCTGACGGTCGAACGTGTCGAGTGCCGCAAACAGCTTGTCATAACCGTATGCTTTTACCGCAGCGTCCAAATCTTCGGGGATATGGTACAATTCCATAACCTTCTTGGTCTTGCCTGCCGCGGGAACGATTTCTTCTTCGATCCAAGCGCAGATTTTCTTGATTTCTTCGTGACCGTACATGATCGCGCCGACCATTTCTTCGTCGGTAACTTCTTTCGCGCCTGCTTCGATCATGAGGATCGCGTCTTTCGTACCTGCAAGGGAAAGGTGAATGGTGCTCTTTTCCTTTTCCGCAACGGTGGGGTTGATGACGTAGTTACCGTCGATGCAACCTACGATCACCGAACCCGTGGGGCCTGCCCAAGGAATATCGGAAATGGAAAGCGCAACGGACGAACCGATCATAGCGATGGGTTCGGGTGCGATATCGGGATCAACGGAAAGCGCCGTAGCCGTTACCACAACGTCGTTGAAAATTCCCTTCGGGAAAAGAGGACGGATGGGACGGTCTATCAAACGACTGATCAAGATCGCCTTATCGGACGCCCTGCCTTCACGCTTTTTGAAACCGCCGGGGATCTTACCCACAGCGAACATTTTTTCTTCGAAATCTACCGACAGAGGGAAGAAATCCATACCTTCTCTCGCCGATTCGGACATACATACGGATACGTGTACCGCGGTATCTCCGCAACGCACCAAACATGCGCCGTTTGCCTGTTCGGCATACTTACCGATCTCTACGATCAGTTCTCTGCCTGCATAATTTGTTTTAAATACTTTGCTATTGCTTAAATCCGGCATTGTAAAAATTCTCCTTATACTTTAATTCTTTTTTGTTCTTGTCCGTCGTTCGCCGCCCGACGAAGACGGGGTTCAGGCGCGCCGCCGCTTCCAAGCTTATGCCGAGGCTTGTCCGCGCTTTTCCGCGTACCCATGGTTGCCTTTCTCCTACTTATCACAAAAAAGAGCGAGTTAAAATAACCCGCCCTTTCGTGCTTGCATTATTTTCTAAGACCCAGCGCTTCGATGATTGCTCTGTATCTTTCGATATCTTTCGCCTTCAAATAATCAAGAAGGCCACGACGCTTACCTACCATCTTCAAAAGACCACGGCGGGAGTGATTGTCCTGCTTGTGTTCTTTCAAGTGTTCGTTGAGGTGGTTGATGCGATACGTGAGCAGCGCGATCTGTACTTCGGGCGAACCGGTGTCGCCTTCGTGGGTTGCAAATTTAGCAATGATTTCGTTCTTTTCCATTTCTTTATCCTCCTGTATGGAAATTATACTTGCGTACCGCTGGGCAGGTCGTGGAGAATCGAACCGCTCAGACAGCCGTTACACCTATTCTATCACATTCTTTTAAGAATGTAAATCAAAATTGCGCCTATTTTTTATTATTTTTTGCAATTATCGGAAAAATTCACGCCTTTTTTCGATAATCGCATCGACGTTTTCGATATACGTTTTCAAATCCTTTTGCGAGGCGAACCGCGTGATCAATCCCTTGTCCGTGAAAACGCGTTTGGATACCGCGTTTGCTCCGACGGCAAGATTATCCGCCGTTTCTTCCATAATATCAACGTTATACACGCACGCCTTGCCCGGTTTCGTCCAACCTACGTTTTCATTATTCCCCACCTGATATTTTTGGCGGTACATATAATAGGGCAGGTATCCGTTTTTGCTTAAAATTTCACGCGAGGACGCCACCATGGTCGAGATGAAATCGTTTTCCAAATAATCGGTTTCCTCTTTCAGTTTTGCCCCCGATTTCAAGGAAAGACAGTGTACGGTGATATTTTCCGCACCCGTTCCCACTGCTTTTTCTACACTCTTTTGAAAGGTTTCGGGCGTTTCGTCCGCGAGCCCCGCAATCAAATCCACGTTGATATCGAAGCCGAATTTTTCCGACGTTTCAAACGCGCGGTACACGTCCGCTTCCGTATGTTTCCTGCCGATTTTTTGTAAAGTTTCATCGGAAAAGCTTTGCGGATTGATACAAATACGCGTCACGCCGTACTCTTTCAAAAGCGCCAACTTTTCCTCAGTAAACACGTCGGGCCGCCCCGCTTCCACCGTATATTCTCGCGCAGGCGAGTAGGATCTATATAACGGATCGATTGCTTTTAACACTCGCGCAAGATCTTCCACGCTCAAAGCAAACGGCGTGCCGCCGCCGATGTATACGCTGCGCAAATTACCTACGCTGTCCCCGATGGAGGAGAGTTCCTTTTCCAAAGCGTCCAAATACGCGGGCAAAAACTGCCTCGTCTTTTCGATCGGCGCGGTAATAAACGAACAATATGCGCATTTCGTCGGGCAAAACGGTATAGACACGAAAAGGTCGGTGTTGCCGTCCCTTTTTTCGTAAATTCCTTTTTGCGTTTGCAAAATATCCCCGACCAAACGGATATTTTCCTCGCACACCTGCATACGGCGGAAAAGTTCGGTAAAATTCTTTCCCTTTTCCTCCTCCATATAGGCAAGTTTGGTAGGACGAATCCCCGTCAGCGCGCCCCACGGCATTTTTTCGCCGTATAATTCGCTTAAAATTTCATACAAGCGGAGTTTCGCAAAACGGCGTTCAAAACGAGCCACTCCAATATCATTCTGCGCCTGGGCTGTCAAGCAAAAAGCAGGTCCGTAAGGAGAATCTTCATCCTTAATTGATGCTGCGACTGTGCGGGAG
>JAFUIT010000003.1 GCA_017468345.1 Clostridia bacterium | reverse complement strand
GCCGTTATGACTTTTCTCATTTTTTCTTGCGTCATATATCTTTCCTCTCTTTTTTAAGAGTTTTTTCCTTACTTTTTGCTTTTGTCACCATTCTGACGAGTACATTATAACATACTTTTTCAGAAAATGCAAGTATTCTGCGCAAAGTTTTTGAATATATTATTCCACCGAATACCCATCCCAAACACATATAGCCGCGAAAATCGGGAAAATGCAGGTAAAACGAGAGGTAAATACACATAGCCGCGAAACAAACGCAGAAAGTTATATCCAAGCCCACGCCCAACGCCCTACGTTTTCCCCTATCGCATCCAAACAGCGTTCGGAAAAAAGCAAAAAGTTCGTAAAGCAATCCGCCGACAAACCCTATCCCGATCGATAGAAGAAAGAAGGCAAACTGGTTTTTCGTATCCATTTATTTGAATATCCTTGCGGCAAAACTCTTTCCGCCGTACGATATCCCCATGACTTCCCCTTCAGCGGTAAAAGTACCGCTCATTTTGGAAAAGCCCGTAATTTTTAAATCCGAACCGATGACGCTCATACGGTCGCCGCCCACCAGCGACAATACGATTTTCGCCTCCGAAAAGGAGGAAACACTGTCCACGCCGCTGACCGTCAAGTTCTTCTTTTGTTCAAGTATTACCGAATGTTTATTTTCCTGCATAGTTTATCCTATGCGGAAAAACGCATTTTATGACCTATCCTCAAATTTTTCCAAGAAAGAATGTTTCTTTCCGTCCTGTTTATATTCTGCCAAAGTATCCAACTGTACGTTGTGAATGCTTTGAAAAATATTGTTCTCAACGTTGGGATTTTCCTTTTTCAGCGTTGCGATCCATTCCTTCACCCGTCGCCTTGCCGAAAACGTATCTTCATCGCCGCCCGTTAGATTTTGCGTGAACTTGCAAGCACAGGCGATAAATTGCAAACCGTTGTATTCCTTCCAACGCAAAATATCGTTTTCCAGAATGCAATACATGGGACGAATCAATTCCATTCCCTCGAAATTACTGCTTTTGATGCGCGGCAGCATCCCTTGAATTTGCGCCCCGTATAACATCCCCATCAAAGTCGTTTCAATCACGTCGCTCATGTGATGGCCGAGTGCGATTTTGTTACACCCAAGCTCCTTTGCCTTCGCGTATAAATGCCCGCGGCGCATACGCGCGCAAAGATAACAAGGCGATTCGGCGTTGGCATTTTCAGCCGCCGCAAATACGTCGCTTTCAAACACAGTTAAGGGTACGTTTAACAGCCTTGCATTTTCCTCGATCCGTTGACGGTTTTCCACGTTATAGCCGGGATCCATCACCAAAAAAATCAGTTCAAACGGGACGTCGCTGTGGCGATGCAATTCTTGCATCAACTTGGCAAGCAACATACTGTCTTTGCCGCCCGAAATGCATACGGCGATCTTATCCCCTTCCTCTATCAAACGGTATTTCTTCACCGCCAACACAAAGGGCGACCACAAAGTTTTTCGATACGTGGTAATGATCGATCGTTCGATTTCCTGATATTTTTCCAAGGCTTTGGGCATCTTGTTACCTTCCGATTTTTTTGTCATTATAACAAATTTATACCCTTCCGTCAAGCATTATCGAACGATGAGCAATTTTTCCTTCGCGCGGGTAATTGCGGTATACAGCCAACGGTCTTTCTCCTCACCAAACGCCCAAGCCTCGTCGAATACGATCACAAAATCAAATTCCGAGCCCTGCGCTTTATGACAAGTAACCGCATAGGCAAATTCAAACCGACAAATCGGTTCTTCCGCGACCGCTTTCAAACGTCTTAACAACTCGTAATTATATTCGTGTACCACCGTTCCGTCCACAAGATGTACCGCACGCTGCCCGTACGAGTGTTGATACTTCCCTTTGGTGAATATCCCCGTGTCGAACGGAACTTTGACTCCGTAATCCAAAAAGTCCGCTTGAAACTCCATCGTCGCCAACTCGTCAGACTGTTCCTTTACGTCGTACGCTCTGCCGATGATGCCGTTTACAAGGTGAAATTTCTTTCCCGTATCCAACGGCTTTTCCCAATCGTTCAAGGTGCAAATCAGCTTTTCCCCTTCGGTCGGCAATACCTCGCTTTGCGGTATTCCTTTATATGCGCGCACTTCCTCATTGATCCGATTGCGCGTAACGTTGCGTCCGCAAATAATTTGATCCGCTTTTAAAAACAAGCGTTTGCGCTCCTCCCCCTTGAGCGCGCCTTTGCGAATCACGCAAACGGTGTCTCCATAATTGCCGTAAGGGATCGGCAATCCCTTTCGCGCCATCGTCGCCACTTGAATAATGGGATTGTCCGCGGCTTGCCGCACGATTTCCTTCATCGTATAATGCGGATTTGCGAACAACGGACAAGTACCGTTGACGGGCGGCAACTGCGCCCCGTCGCCGCTGAACAAACACTTAACGCCGAAGCTCAATAGATCGGTCAATACCGTTTCGTTTATCATCGAAGCCTCGTCGATGATAATGAGCTTGATTTTTTCGTCTATTTTTTCTTTTTTTATGAAGGACAATTCTTCCCGATCGATAATCTCTCCGTCTTCGTTGACGTCAAAATCATCCTCGTTGCGTATGTATATCAAACTGTGTACAGTCCCTGCGAGCGTACCGTTTTTCACAAGGTTCGCCGCCGCTTTTCCCGTCGGGGAAACAAACGCCGCCTCCGATCCGACCTTCATCTTTAAGACTTCCCGAACGACGTAATCGATCAAAAACGTTTTTCCCGTCCCTGCATACCCCGATAAAACGAACACTTGATCCTCGGTATTGAAATACCATTCGGCTATTAAATTTTTCGCCCGTTCTTGATCGTCGGTAAGCGTTATCTTCATGATTAAACCCATTATATCACAAGTTTTTCCAAATTGCAAGCGTTTTGCAAACATTTGTTCGTATTTTTTTAAAAAATTTAAAATCGGGTCAAAACGCCCGATTTTTCCTCATTTTTGCTCGAATTGCATATTCAAATTGTCCCCGCCGAAGGCAATATTGACTGTTAAAACACCTTCTTTTAACGGAAATTCCCGTTTGATCATGCCTGTACGCCCCATCAGCGTGAGCGCGCTTTTTTCCTTGTCGTAGTGATAACGCCCCGTTTCTTTTCTCTTTTCGCCGTCCTTTTCGCAATAATATAATATAAACGTGCCGTCCCCTTTTAACTCTAAATGGATATAAGAGAAACGATTTAGACAGTCCTCCTCATTCCATCTTGCCTCCGTGCATTCGTAAACGCCCAAATAGGGTTTCGTTATATCTTTCAGCGTATCTTTTTTCAGACTCGGGAAACAAGCCATAAGAGAAAGTAATCCTACAAGCATCGGGCTTTTTAATATTTTTCTTTTCATGGAAACAGTATGCGCCGATTTTACTTTTTTATTTTCTTTTTCGATTTTTTAGAAAATTTTTCGCTGTTTAGGATTACTCCGACGATAAACCCGATCATCAAAATATACAGCCACAGTAAAAAAACGATCAACGTGCTGAGCGCGCCGTATAAACGGTTTACGTTGCCGATTTTCAGGTAGACGGAAAACCCGATGACCGCAACGATCCAAGCAATGACCGTAACGATCGTCCCCGGTAAAAAAGAGCGCATTTTTGCCTTGTAGGGGCAAATGTACATATTGAGCAACAAAACGAGCAAAAACGCCACCGCGGCAAGCAACGCATAATCCGCGATCCTTTCCCACGCTTTGGATAAAATTCGGGAAAACAATACGCTACCCAAAGCAAACGCAAGTAAAAAAACGACCACCGTCGCCATGACGACGACAAGCAATACCAACGCCCCAAGACGAATTTTCAAGCCTTGGCGTTCGGGGTGAAAATCGTAGATCAACTCGCCGCTTCTGCGCATTTGATAAAAGAGGTTCGTAGAAGAATACAGCGTTGTAAAAATAAGAATGACCGACGCTCCCGTCGTTGCGGTTTCCGCTTCCTTTTGGACGTAGAGTAAAATATCCTTCACCGAATCGAATACGGGCAACGACAGTACTCGATCGGCTTGTATGGGTAATTTCCCGATCAATAAAGTGAGCCAAAAGGACAACGGTACGATGGACATAATGAGAAAAAACACCAACGTTCCCGCGATCGTGGTGTATTTTTTCACGGATAAAAGATTGTACTTTTCACGCAAATAGCGGTATATCCCTCGCAACTTTTCCATTGTATAAGTATGCCCTATTTTTCATTTTTCAAACAAAAAATCAAGCGACGGTTTTCCCCGCCGCTTTTTTTCATACCGTATTTCCGCGTAGCGTCTTAACCGAAGTTATAAACGCATTCCGCATTGTCGTCACAAGTCAATCCGTATTGACGGGCATAATACGCTTGCGCGTTGTTAAACGTCGAAGCATTTTGCGTCAAACTGTTCCCAAAGCCGCAAAAGGCGATACAGCGAAAACCGTTGTTAGATCCGTTGCCGTTATTTGCCGTCGAAGCCGAATTTCCACTGCAACAACCCCAACCCGATCTATTGCGGTTACTTGCCGTCGAGGTGCCGTTGTTACAGCCACACCCGCACGAACAACCATTGCCGTTGCTTGCCGTCGAAGTGCCGTTGTTACAACCACACCCGCATGAACAACCGTTGCTGTTTGCCCAGCTAACGCCGTTTGCCGTACTGCTCGAGTTACAACCGCAACCACAACCGCTACGGCTGAATAAACCCGTATTACAAACGTTGCACATAGTATTTTATCATTCCTTCTTGAGTATTTGAGGAAACCTCATACTATATTATACGTACACACGCGCAAATAAGTTACGAAAAAACCTTATTCAAACAAGCGTTGAATAAGGTTTTTATCAATCCATGATTTTAAAGTTTAAACGGACATTATTCCCATTCGATCGTTCCGCTGGGCTTCGGCGTCAAGTCGTACAAAACGCGGTTGACGTTTTCCACTTCCGAAGTGATACGCGCCGTGATCTTATGTAAAACCGCGTAAGGAATTTCCTCGATCGTCGCCGTCATCGCGTCCACGGTATTGACCGCACGGATAATAACGGGATACGCGTACGTGCGTTTGCCGTTCTTTACCCCTACCGATCTGAATTCGGGCACAGCCGTGAAATACTGCCATACTTTCGTATCCAAACCCGCTTTTTCAAATTCTTCGCGCAAAATCGCGTCCGACTCACGCACCGCCTCCAAACGGTCGCGAGTGATTGCGCCCAAACAACGAACGCCAAGACCAGGACCGGGGAACGGCTGACGGTATACCATACCGTCGGGCAAGCCCAAAGCACTGCCGACCATACGAACTTCGTCTTTGTAGAGGAACTTCAAAGGTTCTACCAACTCAAACTGCATATCTTCGGGAAGTCCGCCTACGTTGTGATGCGCCTTTACCCCGTCGCTTTCGAGAATATCGGGATAGATCGTACCTTGCGCAAGGAAAGAAATCCCCTTTAATTTGCTTGCTTCTTCATCAAATACTTTGATAAATTCGCCGCCGATGATTTTACGTTTTCTTTCCGGTTCTTCCACACCTGCCAACAAGGACAAGAAACGTTCGGTCGCGTCTACGTAAATCAAGTTCGCGTCCAACTGTTTTTCGAACACTTCGATTACCTGTTCGCTTTCGCCTTTACGCATCAAGCCGTGGTTTACGTGTACGCAAACAAGCTGTTTACCGATCGCCTTGATGAGCAACGCCGCAACAACGGAAGAATCCACCCCGCCCGACAATGCCAACAAAACTTTTTTATCGCCTACCTGCGCGCGAATTTCCGCCACTTGCTCGGCAATAAATGCGTCTGCAAGCGCTTTTGTGTTGATACGTGCCATCGTTTCGGGACGTACGTTGTTTTCCATATATTTACCCTCCTACGGTAAGAAAATTCATTTTTAATCAACAACAGACGCGTTTTCACGAACCCTTTTACGCGTCTTTTTTTACGTTAGTGTTGAGAATAGTTCGGCGCTTCCTTGCTGATCGAAATATCGTGAGGATAGCTTTCGATCAAGCTTGCGTTGGTAATACGGACGAATTCGGAACTGGTACGCAATTCTTCGATCGTACGTTTACCGCAATAACCCATACCTGCGCGCAAACCGCCTTTCATTTGGTAAATCACGTCCGCTACGCTACCACGGTAAGGTACGCGGCCTTCCACCCCTTCGGGTACGAACTTCTTTTGACCTTCTTGGAAGTATCTGTCGTTACTGCCTGCCGCCATTGCGCCGAGCGAACCCATACCTCTGTATACTTTGTAGCTTCTGCCTTGGTAAAGTTCCACTTCGCCGGGGCTTTCCAACGTACCCGCAAGCAAAGAGCCCACCATGACCGCGCTGCCGCCTGCGGCAAGCGCTTTGACGATGTCGCCGCTGTATTTCACGCCGCCGTCGGCAATAATACGCTTACCCAGCTTGTCCGCCATTTCCGCGCAATCCATGACCGCCGTCAACTGCGGAACGCCGATACCCGCTACAATACGCGTCGTACAAATCGACCCGGGACCGATACCGACCTTTACAACGTCTGCGCCCGATTTGATCAATGCTTCCGTCGCCGCCGCGGTCGCTACGTTGCCCGCGATCAGCGTAATACCGGGGAATTTCGCTTTGATTTCCTCTACTTTCTTCAATACGCCCGCGGAATGTCCGTGCGCCGTATCGATCGCGATCACGTCCGCGCGCGCTTCGATAAGAGCCGCAATACGCTCCATCGTATTTGCCGCCGTACCAACTGCCGCGCCAACCAACAATCTGCCGTTCGCGTCCCTTGCGGAGTTGGGGTATTGAATGGATTTTTCAATATCTTTGATCGTGATTAAGCCCTTCAAGTAGCCGTCTTTATCCACGATGGGCAATTTTTCGATTCTGTGTTTACCAAGGATCTTTTGCGCGTCGTCAAGCGAAGTGCCCTCGGGTGCCGTTACCAGCCCCTCTTTCGTCATAATGTTGGAAATGGGCTGATCGTAATTGCTTTCAAAGCGCAAATCACGATTG
>JAFUIT010000024.1 GCA_017468345.1 Clostridia bacterium | reverse complement strand
TGCACCATCGAACCCAACGTCGGCGTCGTTGCCGTACCCGATGAACGTTTGGACAAGCTTGCGGCGCTTTATACCAGCAAAAAGGTAACCCCCGCCGTCATTGAATTCGTCGATATCGCAGGGCTTGTAAAAGGCGCTTCCCGCGGTGAAGGCTTGGGCAATAAATTCCTCTCCCATATCCGTGAAGTAGACGCCATCGTACACGTTGTACGTTGCTTTGAAGATGCAAATATTACCCACGTTGATAATAAGATCGATCCCGTTGACGATATCGAAACCATCAACCTCGAACTGGTTATGTCCGATATGGAAGCGGTACAAAACCGTATGAACAAAGTCAAAGTGCAGGCGCGCGGCGGCTCGGATAAGAAAGCCGTAGAAGAATACGCTTTCCTTGAAAAGTTGTATGCGCATCTCGAAAGCGAAAAGCCTGCCCGTAACTTCTCCTTTGCAGACGGCGAAGAAGAATTTATGAAAAATTGTTTCCTTTTGACCAGCAAACCCGTTATTTATGCCGCAAATATCAAAGAAGACGATATGGGCAAGGATGAAGACAGCCTCCCCCACGTTGTTAAGGTAAAAGAATTTGCAGCAAAAGAAGGTGCGGAAGTTTTGGTCATTTGTGCAAAAACCGAAGAAGAACTTTCTCAAATGGATCCCGAAGATAAAGCGGTATTTATGGAAGAATTCGGTTTGGGCGAAAGCGGTTTGGACCGTTTGATTAAAAAATCGTACGCTTTGCTTGGCTTGATCTCCTATCTTACCGCAGGCGAAAAGGAAACGCGCGCTTGGACGATCGTCAAAGGTACGAAAGCACCGCAAGCGGCTGGCAAGATCCATACCGACTTTGAAAAGGGATTTATCCGCGCGGACGTTGTAAACTGGGAAATTCTTGTATCCCTCGGCTCGATCGCGGCTGCAAAAGCGGAAGGCAAAGTTCGCTCCGAAGGCAAAGAATATATCATGCAAGACGGCGACGTTGTGGAATATTACTTCAACGTATCGAAAAGCAACAAATAAAACAAGTAACGATAAACGCGAGAGGTTTTCCTCTCGCGTTTTTGCTTTTCAACTAATTACAGTTTACTTTGTTCTTTTAAATAATCTTCTACAATTTGCGCGGCAAGCGCAACCATGTCTCCGCACGAACGTTTTTTGTAATATTCGACCGTACGCGTTTCGGCGTTGCCGCCCACTTCTACCGGCACTTTCATACCGCTTAGCAATTCCGCGCAAATCAAACTGCCCGTTTCTTCCTTAAATTTCCCGCACAGCTCCTGTACGATGGCATACGTTTTCTTCTTATTTTCAGGCGTGTTTTCCGCGTCTGCAAATACCATACCGATCACAGCCGCCATGCCGCTGACTGCGCCGCAAGTCATACGCAAACGCCCGATTCCACCGCCAAACGGCAACATAATTTTGCTGATGACGTCTTCTTCTATCCCCATCACGTCGCAAAACGCAAGCGCAACCGCTTGCGAACACGCATATCCTTGTAAGAATTTTTCTTTTGCTGTTTCTGCTCTTGACATTTTCTTTCACCTTTGTTATAATGTTGTTATATTATGGAAAAAATATTTTATGCAGACAAATCCGCTTTTTCAACGGAAGCGGCATTAAAAAAGATACTTTCGGAGCTATACCAAATCGAAAACCCGAAAATCTTGCGCACTCAAAACGGAAAACCTTACGTGGAAAACGGCCCGCATTTCTCGGTGACGCATACCAAAAATAGGTTGTATATCGCCTTTTCCGATACGGAGATCGGCTTGGATGCGGAATCCCTGTCGCGCACGCCGTATTACGAAACGATTGTAAAAAAGTTTTCCCCTGCCGAACAAAAGGAAATCCGTACGTCGGAAGACTTTTTGAAACATTGGGTCGTTAAGGAAAGCGCCGTTAAATATTTGGGCGGCACGCTTGCATTGGATTTGTATAAACTGCATTACGCAAACGGTGCGCTTGCGTATAACGAAAGCACTCTTTCCGTCAAAATCAACCTTTTAAACCACGAAGAATTTATCCTTTCCGTTTGCGGAAACGGGAAGTTCGACAATGCGGAATTTGTTGCTTTGACCTAATTATAACATACTTTTTTGATTTTTTCAAGCAATACATAGGAGAAAAGAGAATATGATCGGTGTAGTAATTGCATTACAAAGCGAAGCGGAAATCCTGCTGTCGCAAATGAAAATCAGCCGTTGGCTTACGGTAAGCGGAAAAAGAGTATTTGTGGGACGGGCTTACGGAAAAGACCTTGCCCTTTGCGTATGCGGCGTTGGCAAAGTAAATGCGGCTTTGGGTACGCAGTTGCTCGTCAGCAAATTCGACGCGACGAAAATTTGAATTTCGGCGTAGCGGGCGGGTTGAATAAAAACACGAAACTTTGCGCCGTGTATCAAATTGCCGCCGCTGTTCAGTTTGACTTCGATTTGGTACAGTTAAACGGTACGAAAATCGGTACTTTGGACGAATATAAGGAAAATTATTTGGCGCTTAACCATTTGAAAGCCCCTTTAGACAAGCGCAAATTGGGTACGGCGGACCGTTTTAACGATTCCCCTGACGATTATGCCCTTTTAACGAAGGAACTGTCGGCGGATATCCGTGATATGGAAGGCGCGGCGATCGTGCAAGCCGCTTATGCGGCGGAACTGCCCGTCTATTCGGTAAAAGCCATTTCCGACGTGGCTGGCAGCGGCAGTACCACCGAACAGTATCTTGCAAATAAGGACAAAGCTTTGAAAAATTTGCAAACCATGCTCCCCGCGATTTTCGAGGAATTATAATTTTACAAATGCCGAGGTGCGCATATGATTGATTTAGGCGACTGGAACCAACGGCTTGCGCCGCTGTTTACCGATGAAAAATACCTGAAAATTCGTAAATTTTTGATCGAGGAATACCGAAATTATACCGTATATCCCGATATGTACGATTTGTATAACTGTTTTCGTTATACGCAATTTGCCGACTTGAAAGTGGTCATTTTGGGACAAGACCCCTATCACAACGTCGGGCAGGCGCACGGGTTGTGCTTTTCCGTGCAAGACGGCATTCAAAAACCCCCTTCTTTGGAAAATATCTTCAAAGAATTGAAATCGGACATCGGTTGCGAATTGCCGAAAAGCGGAAACCTGACCAAATGGGCAAAGGAAGGCGTGTTGCTGATGAACACTTCCCTTTCCGTCCGCGAACATCAGGCAAATTCTCACTCCAAATGCGGCTGGGCTTGGTTTACAGACAGTGTAATTAAGCTGATCTCCGACCAAAAAGAACACGTCGTATTTATCCTTTGGGGTGGAAATGCACGCAGTAAAAAACCGTTGATCGACGTTTCGAAACACTTGATTTTGGAATGCGCCCATCCCTCCCCTTTATCCGCGTATAACGGATTTTTCGGATGCAGGCACTTTTCAAAGACGAACGCATATTTGAAAAAACATGGACTTACGCCCATCGACTGGGATTTAACAAAATAAAGGAAGGCACTACCTTCCTTTTTTAGTATCAAATTTATTTTACATCAGTTTTGCCAAAATCTTTTTCAACGCATATTTACAATGTTCATAGGTCAAACCGCCTTGAAAATACGCGGTGTACGGCTCTTTTACGGGCGCATCCGCGGAAAGTTCGATAGACGCCCCCTCCACAAAACAGCCTGCCGCCATAATGACTTTGCTGTCATAACCTGGCATATCCCAAGGCTCTAACGTTACAAAGCTGTCCACGGGCGAGGCTTCCTGCACCGATTGTATAAATGCGCATAACTGCTCGGCAGTATCAAACCGAATCGCACGCGTGATATCCGCGGGCGTTTTTTCTATCTTGGGGAAATTTTCATATCCCAAATTTTCCATACATTTTCCGATAACCAAGCTTCCTTTAATCGCCTGATTGACCGTATGTGGCGCTATAAACAAACCTTGATAAAACAACCGCCAACCGTATGCGTATGAGCCGACTTCATTTCCGATCGAAGGCGCAGTCAATCTTCTGCCGATCAAATCGACGTATTTTTCACTGCCGACAATATATCCGCCCGTCGGGGTAAGCCCACCGCCGGGATTTTTGATCAAAGAACCGACCGCAACGTCCGCCCCGACGTCGCAAGGTTCTTGCTTTTCAACGAATTCCCCGTAGCAGTTGTCAACGAAGATGCACCCCGTAAATCCTTGCTCACGTACAAACGTGCAAATATCGCCGATTTCCGCAACCGTAAAGGCGTCGCGCAGTTCATACCCGCGGGAACGCTGAATGTAAATCATCTTCAGTTTATCGCCAAGACGTTGCATATCCGCTTGAATCGCGGATTTATCAAATTTGCCGTCCTCCGTTAAATCGGTACAATCGAAAGAAATCCCAAAATCCTTCAACGAGCCGTTTCCGTCCCCGTAAATCACTCCGCGAATAGTGTCGTACGGCATACC
>JAFUIT010000023.1 GCA_017468345.1 Clostridia bacterium | reverse complement strand
CGGGCGCGCCGATGACGCACGACGAAGCGTGGGTGAAAGAAAATATCACCGACGACCGCATCGTGATGAATATGATCAACAGCTTTTTGGGGCGTATGCACCTTGCCAGCCATCTCGAATTGCTGTCCGATTCGCAACTTGCGCTTGTGAAAGAAGGGGTAGCGTATTACGATACGCTGACGGAGGCGAAGAAGACGGCTTTGCCGTACCTGCCCGAGGGTTTTACGCATTTCGGCGCGGAAAAGGTCGTTGCAGGCTTTAAGACGGCGGATAAAATTTATCTTGCCGTATGGTGTTTGGGCGCGGAAACGCATTTTTCGATCCGTCTTGACGAAAAAGTACGCAACGCAAAAATTGCCTATCCGTCCAAGCCTTCCGCAACGTGCAAAGCGTACGAAAACACGCTGATTGTGGAATTTTTCAACGCCGACGCGGCGGTATTTTTGGAGATGGAACGACAAGGGAAATAAAAGCTCTTATCCGCAGCGGTATTTTTTGGTATATCGCACAGTAAAATTTGAAACATGGAAAAAAGTGGGGATAAAGAAAAATCCCAGTAAAGAAAAGGAGCGTTTTTAAGCGTTCTTTTTCTTTTTTTGTAAAAAGTTGTGTTTTTTATAATATATAATGTGTAAATTTGACATTTTCAAAAGTGAATATTTTACATATTGATAAGCGAAAGTATGACATATATTTTGGTGAAAAGTGAATAATTAAAAGGCTAAAAAAGGATTTATTTCGTAAATTTTGACACAAACATGATAAACAATAACAACACAAGAGGGGACAAATATGGTATACTGTCACAAAATGGGATATCGCGCGTTGGTGGATAGCGCCTTTTTCAGGTATCCGACAAGCGGTTTTTCAAAGAAAAAAATATGCACTTAAGGAGGCATTAAGATGAAAAAGAAACTTTTGGCTGTAAGCTGTCTGGCACTTGCAAGCGCGTTTGCGTTTGGTTCTTGTTCGTTTGGCGGCGGTGATGACTCGAGCGGTTCGACCTCGGGCGGCGGTAGCAGTAAAACGATTGCTGCGCCTTTGACGATCGAAGGGTTTGACACTTCTTACAATCCCGCATCCGATTTGATCGAAAAGAAATCGGGCGTTATCGACGTAGTCCTTGTATTTGAAGACTCTTTGAAAGGTTGGGAAGCGTTGGCAGCGGAATACAGCCGTCTTCACGGCGGTTCGGTTGTGGTTCAGTTGAACTCCATCTACACCGACGCAAGCGTATATCAGCAGAACCTCAGCTACGAAGTACAAAGCAACGATATTAAGTGGGACATCGTACAGGGTAACCTTTTCCAAAGCAACGGTTTGCAGGAAAACTGTATCAACATGAACACGGCTGTAAACGATGAAAACGCTTATGCGGGTACGGTTGACGGCGAAGTAAGAACGTGGGCGGAAGTATTGACGGAAGACGCATACCTCACCGATAAATCCGGTTCCAGCTTCAATACGTATATCATGAACAGCGAAGGCTTGCAAACGGCTTGGTTTGTAAACGACGTTGCACGCGATGCGGCAATCGCACAAGGTTATACCGGCAGCGAAAATCCCGCAACGTGGGACGAATTGATGGATCTTTGCAAGTACATGGAAAAAGCAGGCTACGAAAACCCTTTGGGTATCGCGCTTGACAAAGATTCGATCGGCGCTTCGCAGTTTACCTGGTTGCTCCGCGTATACGGCGACTACTACTATAGACAAGAATATCAAAACATCATGCTTAGCGAGGATTTCGTATACGATCCCACGTCTACGAACCCCGAATCGTTCATGGGTTACGGCGTCAGCGCAAATAAATTCTTCTATTCGATTTTCGCGAATAAAGACGCAATGAACTACGTAGGTCCCGAAAGCGCAAGATTTAAAGATTTCATTTCGCAGTTCGCAAAGATGAAACCTTATCTTCGTACCAGTGCGGCAGACGGCACGCAGTCCGGTTTGGCAGTTCTTCGTTCGAAGTTCGCTACTCAGTCGGAAGGTACGAACTCTCCTCAGATCTTGCTTGACTACGCAGGCGCAGGCTTGAAATTCCAAGCAAACGAAACGGCAAGCTTTAAGGTAGACTTCTTCGATTATCCCGTAATGGAACCCGATGATACAAGCGTTGAGATCCGTTCTAACACCGTTCTTCGTGACGTAGGCGGCAACGGCGGTTATCTTTCCATCCTTCATCAAAATGAAACGCAGGACGCATTGAACCTTGACTTCTTGAAGTTTGTTGTATCTCCCTACGGTCAGTCCATCTATTATAGAGCGTTGGAAGCGGCAGGTTCCGTACCTATGGGTATGACGACGGTTGTAAACGATACGGTTGTTATTCCTCAGGCATGGGAAACCTTCTTCAAGACGGATAAGATCACCTTCAACGGCCTTGTAGACAGCAACCCTTACATTTCCTACCTCATCCGTACCTTCTGTGATGAAGAAAAGACGACGGCTCAGGCAATCGTAAACTGGCAGACCTATCTTACGACGGATACCATGGATACCAACGGCTACGTTGTTAACTGGGTAAACGCAATGGAAGAAGACTGGAAGACCTACTGTGCGAGATACGGCAAAGCGGAAACTCTCCGTACCGATCGCAACGGTAACGTCGCACTCTAATTTAAGTTAAAAAAGCAAACTCTATTTTGAAATTTAACAAACATTGAGGTTTTTATGGAACAAACGGAAAAAGCTGTTGTAAAGCAGCGAAAACCGAGCAAGTGGGTAGCCGTTATATCGGCAGGCGTACTGTTGATTTTAGTCATTGCATCGATCGTCTTGGGCATTGTTATGCCCAAGAGTTCGGTGGTGGATGCGCCGTCGGGTAATTATAACTCGGTAGATACAATCGACAACGATTTGTAT
>JAFUIT010000022.1 GCA_017468345.1 Clostridia bacterium | reverse complement strand
GTTGCGCGCGTTTTTCAAAGGCTCTGCCGCGGTTGCGTTATATGCGTCCAAAACGGACAGCCGAATGACCGCCTCGCCGCGCACCTCCAAAGTGCCTTGATATGCAATTTTTAAGGGGAAGGAACGAATGGTCAAAACCTGCGCCGTTACGTCCTCGCCGACAACGCCGTTTCCGCGCGTCGTCGCGCGGACAAACTGCCCCTTATCGTAGGTCAAACAAACGGTCAACCCGTCGAATTTATACTCCACGGTATACTCGCAAGTTTTCCCGTCCGCAAGCTTTTGCACGCGCGTTAAAAACGCAGTCAATTCCTCTGCGGAAACCGCTTTATCCAAGCTGAACAAGCGCGCGATGTGGGTATGCTTTTCAAAACCTTTGATCGGCTCGCCGCCCACTCGTCTTGTCGGGCTGTCGGGATATACTTCGCCGCTTTCCGCCTCCAAACGGCGCAATTCGTCGTACAGCGCGTCGTATTCCTTATCCGACACCGTAGGCGCGTCCAAAACGTAATATTCGTGCGCCCATTTGTTGAGAATGTCTACCAGTTCCCTCTGTCTGCTCATATTCCACCTATTCTATCATAAAACCGTCAACGGCGCAAGGCTTGCCGACAACTGCTTAATGCCAAACCCCTCGAAAGCAATATCCAAAATCATATTACTCCCCACGCCGCGCACGGCAACGATCATACCCGTACCGAATTTGGGGTGCTTTACGCTGACGCCGCTGCGGAATGCGGAAAGGTCTTTCCCGCCCGATGTCGGTTTCACCGCTTTGCCTACGCCGCCGTATACGAAACCGCCGTTCTTCTTTTGCGCGGTTTGTCCTCCGTAAGAACTTGAGCCGTAGCTTGTCCCCCCGTACGAATTGCCGTAACTGTTCCCCGTCCAAGCGGAACGGGTCGCCGTCGAATTTTGTCTTGACGAGTCGCCGTAACTGCCATAACCGCCGCCAAAGCTGTTTCTTCTGCCGCCGTAATCGTCATTCGACGCATACCTGCCCCCACCGTAAGCGGAATTGCCGTAACTTTCGGGATCGTCCCAATCGCTGTAACCCCGTTGCATAGGACGGCTTTCCCTCGGCAGTTCGAGCTCCGAAGAAAGCTCTTTTAAAAACCGCGAACGCGCAGTCGGCTCGCGTTTGCCGTACAGATATCTGCTCTTGGAACGCGTCAAGTACAACCGTTCTTTCGCACGGGTGATCGCCACGTACATCAAACGGCGTTCTTCTTCCATATCGTCGTCGTTTTCCACCGCGCGGGATACG
The DNA here is from genome assembly GCA_017468345.1 of Clostridia bacterium. GTDB lineage: Bacteria > Bacillota > Clostridia > Christensenellales > Borkfalkiaceae > Scatosoma. The sequence continues at coordinate 16,888 of JAFUIT010000022.1, read as the reverse complement.
GGCAGGATATTTTCCTCCAAACCGCAGATAAAGACGCAACTAAACTCTAACCCCTTCACCGAATGCACCGTGGCAAGCGTCACGTAATTGCCGTCGTCCATATCGTCCGTATCCGACGACAGCGTGACTTGGTTCAAATAATCGGTCAAGGTCGCCTCGGGATTTAAACGGCTGTATTCTTCTACCGAATTGATAAATTCTTCAATGTTGGCGCGTTTATTGATACTCTCGTCCGAATCGTCCGCGTACGCCTCGCGCATACGGGTATCCTCGACGATCTTTTTCACCAACTCGTTCACGGGCATATCTTGGCTGTCGATGATCCACGTTTTTATCATATCGCGGAATTCCACCAGCTTTTGCCTCGTACCCGCGCTAAAACCGATCTCGTCCACGTCGATCAGCGCGTCATACACGGAAAGTTCCGTTTCATAGGCGTAATTTTGCAAGGTTTCCACCGTTTTTGCGCCGATACCGCGCTTGGGGAAGTTGATGATACGCACCGCCGCCTCGCTGTCAAACGGATTGTTGATAAGGCGCAAATACGCCAAAAGGTCCTTGATTTCCTTGCGTTCGAAGAACTTGAAACCGCCGAACACTTTGTACGGAATACCGTCCCCCGTAAATTCTTGTTCGAACGCGCGGGTCAATGCGTTCAAGCGCATCAAAATGGCAAAATCGGAGTAAGAATACCCCTGACGAATAAGCCCCGCGATGGTATGCGCGATAAAGCGCGCCTCTCCGCTTTCCTCGTCCGCCTCGTGCACCTTTGCGGGCGAACCTTCCTCGTTTTCCGTCCAAAGCGTTTTGTCTTTACGCCTGCCGTTGTTGCGAATAACGGTGTTTGCCAACTTTAAAATGTTTTTCGTGGAACGGTAATTGCGTTCCAGCTTGAAAACGTGCGCCCCTTTAAAATCCTTTTCAAAATGCAGGATATTTTCCAGTTTTGCCCCGCGCCAGCCGTAAATCGACTGATCGTCGTCCCCTACCACGAACAGGTTGCCGTGTACGGAGGCAAGCAATTTGATGATCTCGTACTGCACCTCGTTGGTGTCCTGAAACTCGTCCACGAGAATATAGCGGAAACGCCCGCCCAGATATTCGCGCACTTCTTTATACTTGCGAAGAAGATTGCGCGTTTCGTTGAGAAGATCGTCGAAATCGAGCGCGTTATTCTCCCGCAAATGCTTTTGATACCGCGCGTACACCTTTACGATTTGGTCGATTTCTCTCTCTCCTGCATATTCCTCGGCATAGCGTTCGGGCTCAAACCCAAGCATTTTCGCGTTCGCAATATGCCATTTGATATTTTTCAGCAACCTTTCATCGTCAAAATCGCATTCCTGAAAGGATTTTTTGATGATATTGTTGCGTTCCACTTCGCTGTAAATGGAGAAATTTTGCTGAATGCCCACTTCCTCGGGATACATTCGCAATATACGCACGCACATACTGTGAATAGTGCACACCCACGAACGCTCCACGTCCACGATCCGTCCAAGGCGTTCCTTCATCTCGTTGGCGGCTTTGTTGGTGAAAGTGATAGCAAGCACCGCGTCCGCAGGCACTCCTTTTTCCTCCACCAAATAGGCGATACGTGAGGTCAAAACGCGCGTTTTACCGCTACCTGCCCCCGCCAAAACCAGTACGGCGCCCTCCGTTTGCAAAACGGGCTTGATCTGTTCGTCATTCAGTTGTTCCAATATTTCATCGATACGTGTCATAACGATTTTATTATAGCATATATGCCTGATTTTTGCAAGCTTTGTCCCTTCATTTTTTCGTTTATAAAAAAATAATATCGCTGTATAATTAACGATATTATTTACTCTTTCTATAAATTTTGCGTCGCAATGTTTCTCCAAGCAGTTCTACAATTTTTTAGACGTGTTTCAAGGAATATTGCCGATAAGGTCAAATTCGCATTCCGCGCGGAAACGTTCGAGGGCGCGGAGATATTTTTCGCTTAACGTGAGTGTGTAACGCTGTTTTTCCTCATACGAGAGAGTGGCGTAATATTCACGGTCGGTCAAACGCCCGATCGCGTCGCTGACCTCCCCTTGGGAAAGCAACATTTCTTTGACGCGCAGGTAAAATTCGTCCTCCTTTCTCCCCTCGATTTTCGCCTCCACCTGCGTTTTGAAAAATCGTCCTGCTTTACTTTCGTTAAGACCATGCTCCCTTGCTTTTTCCTTTTTGACGGTAAAATCCGCCTCGCATTCCTTCCAAAAACCGCTCTTAATTCTATTTTTGGCAAGCCGTGCTTCTTCGCGCAAAGTGCGCCCGTTTTCGTTCGACATAATTCACCTCATTTTCAAACTTTTTTCGACCTTATTCGACTTTTGACAAAGAAAAAAGAACCCACAGATGTGAGTTCTTTTGTGTTTTAGTTTCTGCTTCTCTTACGAGCCGCTTCCGATTTCTTCTTTCTTCTTACGGAAGGTTTTTCATAAAATTCCTTCTTTCTAAGATCGCCGATGATACCGTCGCGGGAGCATTTTCTTTTAAAACGGCGCAATGCGCTTTCAACGTTTTCGTTTTCGCCAACTCTTACCGTAGACATCCTTTTCACCATCCTTTGCCGTTGCGTTTATTGATTACTCCGCTATTATAACAACTTCACAATTTTATGTCAAGTCTTTTTTCGGCGTTTTTGAAACCTTTTTACGGATTTTTCCAATTTATGAAAGAAAGGTTTGTCGGGTTTTGTCTTTTCGCGTCGAGTATTTACGCCGTCGTATTTTTCTTCACAGTTACGTTCCCTGAAACGGTTTCGATCTCGTATTCGTTACCGCCGTTCCCGCAAACGTAGCGGTCGCCGTTTTGAGTCGTTTCAAACTCGCTGTTAAACGAGCCGTTCATCTTTTCCACCTCTAAAGTGAACCCCGTCCCCTCGGGCAGGTACAAAGTCAAATCGCCGTGTACGTTTTGATATTCCCCCTCCGCAGGCGCGCTTATAAACCGCAGTTCCACGTTTCCGCTTACCATATCCACGGAAAAATCGCGCACGCCGTCCAAGGTTGCATTCACGTTGCCGGCAACGCTTTCGATATCCAAATCCGCAGTCTTAATGCCGTTCACCGCGATCTCGGCATCTACCGAATCGATTTCCAAACTGTTTAACGCAAGCGAGGAAGGCAAAACCACTTTGAGGGCTTTATCAGGCAAGCTCTCGTTCGTCACTTTCAAGCCTGATTTTGCATATTTGATATGCAGGGTCGTGTTTTCCAACCAATACCGAAGCGTAACGTCGTCCGTGATCGTATCTTCAGAAGTTTCCGAAAAAGTAACCGCCGAAACGTCGCCGTATTCCACGTTCACGTCGCCCGCTACCCAGTCGATCTCCACGTTTGTCACGTTCCCCGTTACGTTCGCGCCGCCTACGCTGTATTTTTGTGCGTTGTCGTAATCAAATCTTTCCACGTTACACGCGGTCATGCCCGACAGCATAAGCCCAAGCGTCAGCATCGTTGCCATAAAAGGCGCTAAAAATTTTCTTTTCATGTTATCCTCCTTCGAGGATGTTTTATTTCACCCTCTCAAAATCTTCTGCGGGATGTTTACACCAAGGACAAGTGAAATCCGCGGGCAATTCATCGCCCTCGTACACGTAACCGCAAATCTTACAAACCCATTTGCCTTTTCCGCTTTTTTCTTCCGATTTTGCGGCTTGAGGCTTGGGTTTGATATTGCTTTGATAATATTCGTACGTTACCGATTTTTCATCGTTTAACTTCTTCGCTTCCGTCACTTCCGCAACGAACAGCGTATGGGTATCGTAATCGTAATGATCGATGACTTTCGCGCTTAAAACGGCGTTGGCATATTCGGGTAAATAATACAGTCCATTTGCACTCACCTCATACCTGCCCCCTGCAAATTTGTCCGTATCCCGCCCCGATTGAAACCCAAATTGCTTGAAAATTTCAAACGGCGCACTCTCCGTCAAAACGGAAACGTTAAAAACGCCCGTCTTTTTAAGCAATTCTTCCGAATAGTTTGCTTTGTTGACGAACACGACAATACGTTTGGGATTGTCGGTGAGCATAGACACTGTGTTTACGATACAGCCGTTTTGTTTTTGCCCGTCCGTCGTTGTCAGCATGAACAGCCCGTAGGTCAATTTATACATTGCTTCTTTTTCAATCATGATTTTATCCCTTATATTTTATTTTTTCTATTTGTGCGAAGAAGTCTGCCTGCAAGCTCAGCTTGCTAATTCATAGATGCGAGCAAGACGAGGAGCGTTAAGCCCGCCGATAAAAAATCGTTTCAAAACGAAGTTATCTATAAAAACGTAAGAAAAGACACTAAGTCTGCCTGCAAGTTCAGCTTGCCCAAAGGCCATGAAGATTGCAGTAAGCATACACCCTCACCGCCTTATCCCCGTCCGCCAGCTTGAACACGCACACGGGTGCCTCGTTTGCCTTCAAATACTGCACTTGATACCCCTGCTCCGTTTCCAAAGCCACCCATACGATCAAATGCTCCTCCGTCATCGGATGCGCTACGCTGCCTACGTCCACCTTCACCGTCTTACACTTCTTTTCTACAACCGGTACGTGCTTTTCCTGCGCCGCGTCCGTACTGCCTGCAATCAACTCTTTCCAACCTTCCAACTTCAACGCCTCTTTCGAAATCAAAGTCGTGCCACATTTTTCACATTGATATATTTTTAACATATTTTTTAAACTCCTTCCTCTTATTGAGATTTAATCTTGATAATAGTATAGCATATAAAATTTTGCTTGTCAATAGTTTTTGCAAAATTTTCCAAAAAAATTCTTATTTACAAAGAAAGACAGCCGTTTTTATATAATATTTCGTTTAAAAAATCGCAACTTTGCTTCAATTCCTGCACGTCGCCGTAGTCGCCCGTATAAACTTCGACAAGCAAAGCGCCGTCAAACCCCACGTCTTTCAAGCGTTTTACCAAGGCGTCGAAATCAAAGTTCCCTTTCCCCGGCAGACATATTTTTCCTTCGCTATCAATATCGGACACGTGCGCGTACGCGATACGACCGCCCATTTCCGTTACGTATTGTTCATACGGGTGGTCTGAAATGCGGGCTTGCTTGATATCCAACACCCCGCGAAGGTCGGGCAACGCATTTGCTAAAACGGAAAATACGCCCGGTCGGTTATAGGTAGACCATTCGACGTTTTCCAAGCAAAGCTGGACACCATGTACGCGACAAAAGTCCAACAATTCGGCAAATCCCTCTATCATTTTGGGGAAATTGTCCGAGCCTAACAGCCTTGCCGCACGTTTTACACGCGCCGTACCGTGAAAGGTATAATAAGGCGCGGAAAGGGCGTTTGCACTTTGCAGCACTTTCTCCAGCCACCCGTAAGCGTCCGCCTTTACGCGCGGATGCGCATTGAATAGTTGGGGTTCGAATTCCGTATTTAAATCGTGTACCGAATTGACGGACAAACCGCCCTTTTTCTCTTTTAAAAGGTCGGCAAATGGATAACCGTATTCAGAAAAGGACGTGAGAAACACCTCGACGGTTTTCACGCCGAGGTTTTCCAAAAGAGGCAACGCTTCTTCATTGTTTTTCCGCAAAAATAGAGATGCGGTCGATACGCCCGTTTGCATACTTAATCCACGTAATATACTCTGTTTTCCTTTCTCGGCTTTTCCGCAGGGAATTCCCCGTCCATATAACCGATGATACAGTTGCCGATGCCTTCGTATTCTCCCTCAATGCCCAGCTTTTTCAAAAGCGCCTTTCCTTCGGGCATTTCAAAGGTTTCCTTTGCGCGGTGGATCCAACACGCACCCAGCCCCAACGCATGCGCAGCAAGCTGTAAATTCTCCATTAAAAGAGAGCCGTCGTAAACGTGCGTCGGTACGCTTTTATCCGCAAGCACGACCAACACTGCGGGCGCACCGTAGAAAGGATCAGTGCGAAAGAACGGGTCTTTCCCTGCGTTGAGTTTCGACAATTCGTCGCGGACTTCCTTATTAGTCACCGCCAAAATAATCGGGGATTGCTTATTCAACCCCGAAGGTGCGTTCAACCCCGCCTCGATGATTTTGTCAATCAACTCTTTCGATACGGGATCGGGTTTGTACTTTTTCACGCTTCTGCGCGTCAGCATATTTTGAATTGCGTCCATATTTACTCCTTATATTTGAGGTCGCTCACCTGCCAGTTTTTTAAAACCTCGTACATTTCCGCGCCAAGCGCTTTCGCGCCTGCCAAATCATGATCGAGGTAATTGCCGCATTCTTCCTGTTTATTGCCGGGGATTTCCCCTACGAAATCGCGCGCAAACGCCATACTTTCTTTCACGATCGCAATCGCCTGCTCGTGAGAAATTTTGTCGCGGACGAGAAAGTAAAATCCCGTTCGGCAGCCCATCGGCCCTACATAAATCACTTCATCGCCCAAAGCGCTGTTCCTTGCATAAGTCGCAAACAAATGCTCCATCGTGTGCGCCGCGCTTACGGAAAGATAATCGCCGCCGTTCGGCTTTTTCATACGAATATCATACGTCACCACGTCGCCGTCTATGCGCGAAACGTACATACCCTTAGTCAGCGTATCATGGTTGACGGTAAAGCTTGCAATCTTTTTCATATTCTCTCCTTATTTTCCGAATAATTCTCTAAACGACGGGGGCAGGGACGCGTTGAACGACATAATTTCCTTCGTTATGGGGTGAACAAACTCCAAACGCGAGGCGTGCAGACCAAGGCGGGAAAGCGGGTTTTTCACTTGCGTGCCGTCCTGCTTTTTGCCGTATTTATCATCCCCGACTACGGGACAGCCCAACGCTTGCATATGCACGCGGATCTGATTTTTACGCCCCGTTTCGATTTGCACCTTTAAAAGCGAGTATTCACCGTTTTCTTTGACAACTTCGTAATGCGTCACCGCCTTTTGTCCCGTGGGATCGTTGGTGGAATACACCACGTTGTTTTTATTCTCCTTTAAATAGGTTGTAACCGTACCCTGCTTTTTCTCAAATATCCCTTCGACCACGGCGAAATATTCGCGCAAAGTCACTTGCTCGTTCCAATGCATTTTCAGCATGGAATGCAATTTGATATTCTTCGCAAACACCAACACGCCCGACGTTTCCTTGTCAATGCGGTGCAAAATGTACGGACGGCTGTTTTTGCTTTGCGCTTGCATATATTCCAAAGCGTAACCGTATGCGCATTCCGTTTCCTTATCACTCTCCACCGACAACAAGCCGACGGGTTTGTTGACGGCAAGAAAATCCTCGTCCTCAAAAATAATACCGATTTGCGCGGCAGGCTTAGGCGCAGTTTTTCGCTTTTGCGGAGTGGGACGAGTCGCAACCACACCCTCTTTCACGGGCTTTTTTGACAGTTTCACTTCATCGTCTTTTGCAAGCGGGAAATTGTACTGCGTCACCACACTGCCGTTGACAAGCACTTGCTTGCGCACCAGTAAAGCTTTTACGTTGTTGCGGGAAGTGCCGCATTTGCGGAGCAGGAACTCCATCAGCTCGTCACTGCGGTTCACCTTATAGATTGCCGTGTACACGGGCGCGCCGTTGACGCGTTCCGCACCTTCTTTCTTGTTTCCGCGAACGCGTACCTGTCCCCTTGTTTCACTTTTTGCGGAGCGTTCATCTCGTACCTGCCCCGTCCGTTTTTGTTTGTTTTTGTCGAAAGTCTTTTGCATAGATTTACCTTTATTTTCCTATTGTATATAGTATAGCACTTCCGCTTGATTTTGTCAACGTTAGAAAAGAAAAAACGGATAGAAAGAAACGAGTGCGAATCAACCGTCCACACTCGTTATTGATTTTCCTCGTAAAGATTGATAATGGTTATATCCTTCCCTCCGCGTTTCTTTTGATAGGCATATTCCAACGCCAACCGCGTACCGCTACGCTTTGAAGCCAAATAGTAAGGATCCTCGTAAAACACACAATAATCGCTTGCATTTATCATATCTTGATTTCTTTCTACATAGGAAGCCCTGCCTGCGCAGCATAGGCGTTCGGATTTTCGTACTCCGTCATAGGCCTTATATTTTATATCCCATTTCGTTACCGTGCGGGTAATTCGCTCCAACTCCTCCCTTTCGTCTTCCATACAAGCATATTCGCTTCCGCAAACATACGCTATCCGTTTTATATGCGAATACTTTGCTTGCAAAAGCGTCACCCTTTCGTGGCATAAATCGTCAAATTGACTGCGGCTTCCAAATAAAAAAGTATCCACGCCCTTTTCCTCTATCAAAAATTCGATTTGGATGTCCAGTTTTCTTTTCAACCTCTCCGTTATTTCAATTTTACGATGACCGAAAAAAGAACAAGTTTTCCCCATATCTCCCCCTTGAAAACAAAAAACGCCCATGGAAAAACGCATATTATTTTCCAAAGGCGTATCTTTTGCCTACCGTATTCAACTAAAATAAAAAGATGCCGCCTCTTGCGAGAACGGCACCGTAGAATATACCTTTCTCGTCAGTTGCTACACCTGTCCACAATTACCTGTAACGGATTGTAAACGCGATAAGAGATATAATCCTACCAAGAGATTATATCCGTTATACAGGTTTATTATAAAAATTGTGAACCGTTGAAAAACAACGTTTCGGTGTAGCATTTTCATTATAACGCATTTCAAAAAGAATGTCAATCCTTTAAAATTAAAAAAGGTAAAATTTAAGGGCGGTTATCAAAACCGCCCTTTTTGGTGTTTCACACTATTGAATTAGTTGCGAGGGTTCTTAATGTTTGCCTGTGCAGCAGCCAAACGTGCGATGGGCACACGGTAAGGCGAGCAGGAAACGTAGGAAAGCCCGATTTCGTGGCAGAATTCGATGGAAGAAGGATCGCCGCCGTGTTCACCGCAGATACCGAGGTGCATTTCGGGACGAACAGCCTTACCGCCGTCAACCGCCATCTTCATAAGCTTACCAACGCCCGTCGTATCCAATCTTGCGAAAGGATCGGATTCGTAGATCTTGTTTGCATAATATGCGGGCAAGAACTTACCAGCGTCGTCACGGGAGAAACCGAACGCCATCTGCGTAAGGTCGTTCGTACCGAAGCAGAAGAATTCTGCTTCTTTCGCGATTTCTTCAGCCGTCAAGCAAGCACGGGGAATTTCAATCATCGTACCAACTTCGTACTTAAGCGCGATACCGCTTGCCGCGATAACTTCTTCAGCCGTCTTAACAACGATGTCCTTAACGAACTTCAATTCCTTCGTTTCGCCCGTAAGAGGGATCATGATTTCGGGAACGAGGTTCCAGTTAGGATGCTTCTTCATAACGCTGATCGCTGCCTTGATAACCGCCTTCGTCTGCATAACTGCGATTTCGGGATAGGTTACGGACAAACGGCAACCACGGTGACCCATCATGGGGTTGAATTCGTGCAAGCCTTCGATGATTTCTTTGATCTGAGCAACCGTCTTGTTCTGTGCTTTTGCAAGCGCCGCGATGTCTTCTTCAGCCGTGGGTACGAATTCATGCAGAGGAGGATCGAGGAAACGGATGGTTACGGGGTAACCGCCGAGCGCTTCGAACAAACCTTCGAAGTCAGCCTGCTGCATAGGTTCGATCTTTGCAAGCGCCGCTTCTCTTTCTTCTACGGTATCGGAGCAGATCATTTCACGGAATGCGCCGATTCTTGCAGGGTCGAAGAACATGTGTTCCGTACGGCAAAGACCGATACACTGTGCGCCGAATGCAACTGATTGTTTTGCGTCTTCGGGGCTGTCCGCGTTCGTTCTGATACCGAGCGCTTTGTATTTGTCAGCAAGTTCCATGATACGTCCGAAGTAACCGGAGTTGGGATCAGCGGGAACCGTCTTGATCATCGTGTCGTAAATGTTACCGGTCGAACCGTCGAGGGAAAGCGCGTCGCCTTCCTTGAAGATCTTGCCTGCAAGTTCGAAATACTTTTCTTCTTCATGCATCTTGATGTCGCCGCAACCGGATACACAGCACGTACCCATACCGCGTGCAACAACTGCCGCGTGGGAAGTCATACCGCCGCGAACGGTAAGGATACCCTTCGCATATTTCATACCTTCGATATCTTCGGGGGAAGTTTCAAGACGAACGAGGATTACGTTTTCGCCCTTCTTACCTTCGATAACTGCGTCTTCTGCCGTGAATACGATCTTACCTGCAGCCGCGCCGGGGGAAGCCGCCAAACCTTTACCAACTACGTTGTTCTTGTCAGCGTCCTTCAATGCCTTTGCATCGAACTGAGGGTGAAGGAGCATATCGAGGCTCTTTGCGTCGATCTGCATAACTGCTTCCTGTTCGGTGATCATGCCTTCGTCGATCAAATCGCAAGCGATCTTGATTGCGGCAGCAGCCGTTCTCTTACCGTTACGGGTCTGAAGCATATAAAGCTTACGATCCTGAATGGTGAATTCCATATCCTGCATATCACGATAGTGATTTTCAAGAATGTTGCAAACCTTAAGGAACTGTTCGTAAACTTCGGGGAACACTTCCTTCATCTGTGCGATGGGCATCGGAGTACGAACGCCTGCAACAACGTCTTCGCCTTGCGCGTTGGTCAAGAATTCACCCATAAGGCCCTTTTCACCCGTTGCAGGGTCACGCGTGAACGCAACGCCCGTACCGGAGGTTTCGCCCATGTTACCGAACGCCATCATCTGTACGTTAACTGCGGTACCCCAGCTGTAAGGGATATCGTGGTCCATACGGTAGATGTTCGCACGGGGGTTGTCCCACGAACGGAATACTGCTTTTACTGCTTCGAAAAGCTGTTCCTTCGGATCGTTGGGGAAGTCCTTGCCAAGCTGTTTCTTGTATTCAGCCTTGAACTGATTTGCAAGTTCTTTGAGGTCGTTTGCGTCAAGTTCTACGTCCTGCGTAACGCCCTTCTTTTCTTTCATTTCATCGATGAGCTTTTCAAAATACTTCTTACCGACTTCCATAACGACGTCCGAGAACATCTGAATGAAACGGCGGTAGCAGTCCCAAGCCCAACGGGGATTGCCCGATTTCGTTGCAATCGTGTTTACTACTTCTTCGTTCAAACCGAGGTTGAGGATCGTGTCCATCATACCGGGCATGGAAGCGCGCGCACCCGAACGTACGGATACAAGCAAGGGATTTTCCTTGTCGCCGAATTTCATACCGCAGATGTTTTCCATCTTTTCGATATATTCCATGATTTCCGCCTGGATGTCGGGGTTGATCTGTCTGCCGTCTTCATAATACTGCGTGCAAGCTTCCGTCGAAATCGTGAAACCCTGAGGTACGGGAAGACCGATGTTGGTCATTTCCGCAAGGTTTGCGCCCTTACCGCCGAGGATCTCGCGCATTTTCGCGTTGCCTTCAGTGAAGAGATAGCAATACTTTTTTGCCATAATGTTTATTTCCTCCAAGTTGATTTTTTTCTTTTTTATCTTATTTTTACCGCAAAAAGCCCCGCGCCCAACTTCTTTTGCCGTTTTTGGGCGTGAAAAAAACACTTTTGGCTTTTCGCCATATTCCATTTTAATATAATTTGAAAGAAATATCAAGTCTTTCACGCGGACTTTTCAAGATTTTTTCGAAAAGAGAAAAAATTTTTTGCATTTTTCACTTTCCTTTTCCCCTTTACACAAAAAACGAAGGGGCGCGCCCGACGGCGTTCCCCTTCTCTATGTTTATTTTTTCTCCAACTTGATACAAACGATATACGTTTTGCCTTCAAACGCGTACGGATTTGCCCCCGTACCGCTCGCGCAGAAAATGTGCGTCGGCTCGCCGTTTTCATCGAACAACAGCGAAGGGCGTTCGAGATTGCACTGCAACGTTTCCCTGCCGTCTTCCCACGTGACGCGGCGTGAATACACCTTGGGGTCCTCCCCGATCGTAAAGTCCATACAATCGTCGCTTTCCGCATAGAACCCCGCGCCCCATTCTCCCGTCACGCCGAAACTGCCGTTTTTGACGTCGTCTTTCGTGATCAGACAGAATTTTTTCTTCTTTTTATCATACCAAATAAAAGGATCTTCGATATGCTTATCCTCGTCTTTAAAATCCAAGATGGGATCGTCGGAAAGGCGTTTGAATTCCCCGTCCGGCTTATCCGCCACCGCAATTCCCAGCTTTAAAGGTTTTGCATACGCACAACGGGATTTGTAGATCATATACGTTTTCCCATCGGGCAAAATCGCCACGGACGGGTTGGTCGTCACCGTACAATCCCAATATCCGCAATCGCGCGGCTCTAAAAGGGGCGTATCGCGGCGCACAAATTCCCCGTTGATATCGTCCGCAACCGCCAAACCGATGCGTTTCCTGTTCCAAGTTTCCTCCGCGTAACAATGGGGTACTTCAACGCCTTCGGGAATATCCCCGCCGTAGGTCGTACCCATATAATACAGATAGAATTTGCCGTTATATTCTTTAATACAAGTGTTGTGCGTGTTCATACCGTCGAAATACTGTCTGCCGCGTCTTGGCAACACAACGTTTTGAAAACGGTAAGGACCTTCGGGCGTATCGGATACGGAATGTATAATTTCGCTGTTGAATAACCAGTTCCACCCAAAACCGTATTCCTCTTTCCAACGGGAGGAGAACATATGGTATTTTCCACCCGATTTGATAACGGAGCAATCCCATACGTAGTACCCGTCCAACTCCAACGCCTCGACCGCTTTGCCTGCCTTGTATCCAAAATCGTTTTTCATATTACACCTCTGAAAGTATACCGTATTATAACATTTTTCCCGCGTCTTGTCAAGGCGCGGGGAAGGATTGTTTATTTTTGATTTGGCGTTTTATAAACGGACTTTATTTCCAGCTTTTCGATATCCCGTTCTTTATCCTCTAAATCAAGCAAATGCATTCGATCCTTTTTGGGCGAAACCAGTCTTTCGAACAGACAGCCGAACTGCCATCCCAGCGTCAAAACGGTCAACACCCCCAGCAGGTACGCGATGAACGTCGCCTCGAACGTGCCGAAGATATCCAAAAAGTAGATGGCGTAATTGCCGTAAGGGTTCATGCCAAAATGGCTCTTGTGGAAGAAATAATTGAGGAATACGCCGAAGAAAATGACCGAATACATACACACGATCGAGCGTATCCAGCTTTGAAAATCCAACTTGACTTGCTTTGTCAGTATCAGGTAAATACCGAACAGCGACGCCAACATGTGACAAAGCGCCTCCCCCGTGTATACCACGGACGCTTCCCTATGGTAGTCGAAAATATACGCATATTCCGGGCTGATAAACAGCGCAAGGAACATACCCACCCACAAAAAGGCTATGGCACAGTGGGCGTATTGTTTCACTTTATCATTCATAAAACAGGTCAACGGGATCAGGGTGAAAATGAAAGGACTGATATTTCCCAACGTTTGGAAACCGCCCTCCAACCAACCGTGTTCGTACATACCCAAATTCCATACGAAATAGAAGATCAAATCGCAAATGATAAAAACGGCGTTGAATGCTTTTACGTTGATTTTATCACGGTACAGACAGATCAGGGTCAAGCTTACGAAAAACACGGCCGCCAGAATCCCCAGCACCAGCATCATATCCATATGCGTCCCTCTCTTACTTGTTCGTTTCTTCGTCCGATTCTTCTAAATCTTCTTCGGGATTTTCCAAATATTCCCATTCAAACGTTGCGTTCGCCAAATTCCAGTCCGCCGCCCACGTTTCGGGTAACTCTCTTTGCGTTTCATCGTACGAATAGATGGTGATTTTTACCGTGGAAACGTCAAATACGCCGCTCCCGATATTCTCCGTCGTCGCGTACACGGTTGCCTCCTCCAACGCCGTACAGCCCGCAAACGCGCCGTCCTCGATCGTTTCTACGCTTTCGGGTAAAATCACTTCTTTCAACGAAGTACAACCCGCAAACGCATTTGCGCCGATCGTCTTTAACCCTTCGGGCAACACCACCTTTTCCAACGAAGTACAGCCTTCAAACGCATTGTCGCCGAGTGTTTTTAAATCGGCGGGCAACTTGATGGATTTCAGGCTTTCACAGCCCGCAAACGCACCCGTGCCCATGCTGACCGTAGTAGCAGGCATTTCAATGCTTTCCAACGAAGTACACCCCGCGAACGCGCCTTCCCCGATCGTCAAAATACCGTCCAAAAGGTGAATACTTGTGATGCCGTCGCGCTCTTTAAACGCCTCGCCGTCGATCCCCAGCACTTTATAATCGCCCTTATACGCACCGATGTAAACGTCCCCTTGTATATCCTCGAAAGAGCCGGAAATCGTGCAGTAATTACTGCTTTTTCCGATGTTGTAATCGATACCGGGGGAAGTTTCATATTCCCAAATCGCCTTTACGTAAACGTCTTTCGTGACCTTATTATACGAACCGCTCCATTTGAGGAAATAACACCCCTCTTTCGTCGCAGTCGGCGCGGTCGCATTGTGTCCTTGCGTAACTTTTTGCACCAGATCGCCGCTCAAAAGCGTACCGCCGTTGAGGTCGAATTCCACCGTGTACACCTGCTTTCCCGCAAAGAAAATGAGGAGCAGCATCACTGCGATCGCAATAAATTCTACGCCTAAAATGATAAACAATTTAATTCTTTGTCTTGCTTTCATAGTTTATCTCCTTATTTTATTTCCTCACGCAAAGCCTCTAAAAAGGCTTTCGGGACGCGAAGATTGCCCTGTCCTACGCCAAGCGCTGTTTCAAGCCGTCTTTCGCCGTGAAAATCGCTGCCGCCGCTTTCCTTAATGCCGAACTCACGCGCGATTTCCTTTGCTTTTTTGACTGTTTTTTCGTCGTATTTTGCATACTCCGTTTCCATGCCGTGCAAACCGCAGGGTACGGCTTTTTCCAAGAACCCACGCAAAGCGGTTTCGTCCAGTTCCTGAAAGGGATGCGCCAAAACGGACACACAGCCGATTTTCTTTAAAAGGGCGATCGTTTCAAACGCGTCCAAACGCCGCGGCTGTTCGTAAAAACCGCCCGTTTTGGAAAGCAGGTAAGAAAAAGCCTCGTTGATCGAATTCACGTACCCTTTTTCCATCAATTCGGACGCGATATGCGCGCGGTTGATATGTCCTTTCGGCGTTTTTTTCTTGATTTCGTCCAAATGAACGTCGTAGCCCGCCTTTTGCAGGGCGGCGCACAATTTTACGTTGCTTTCCTCCTTGCGCTTGTCAAGCTCCGCCACCAAAGCGTTGATCGCGCCGAAATGTTCCTCTTTTATAAACAAACCGACGATATGCAGTTCAACTTCGCCGTAATCGGTGGAAAGTTCCACTCCGCCGACCGCCTCGACGGATTTGCCTTGGGCGGCGCGGAAAAATTGCGGCAAGCCCGCCACGGTGTTATGATCGGTCAGCGCAACGGCGGCAAGACCTATTTTTTCCGCCTCCGCGATAATCTCCGCAGGCATATACGTGCCGTCGGAATACGCGGAATGCGTATGCAAATCGCAATACATATTCATATTTCTCTCCCTCCCGTTATTATACTGCAAAATGATTTATTTTGCAATAGTTTTCACCGTTTTTTCACGGAATATAAGAAAAAACAAGACGGAGAGCCAAAGCTCTCCGTCCATGTTTTTGTTTTAGGGAAATTATTTATTGATAATTTCAACCATACCGTCAAGACCGTTAAAGCCCATTTCAGCGGCATCGGACTCACTTGCAGCAAATCTTGCATACTTGTTCATGATGTTCATATCGGAAGAACCATCAAAGACCGTCAATGAAGTTCCGTCCATATTTTTCAAAAGTACAGACTTCGTGCCTGTATCCTTATCCCAATCTTCACCGACTTGTTTTACGAGCAATACAAAGTTCACGTATTCCGTTGTAATATCGTTTTTCGTTTCTCTCTTGATAACTGTACGTTCAGGAAGCGTTTGTCCCATTGACATCATGTATTGACGAACCTGTTCAATACCACCATCAAGTTGCGCTTTAATTTTGTTTACCGCCGAAACGCCATTATATGCAACAAACCAAGCTTCGGTACCAACTACCCAGTTTTCGATAATCGTATCTGTCGACATCTTCAATTCACAATCAACACCCGTATCAGAGGAAGAAACGTCAAAATGGACCGCCGCACCGTTGGAGGCACCAACGTAAGTGCTGTCAAGCGTTACCGAACCAAAGCCCCAAACGTAAATATTGTTGGACCAGCTGTGCGCAAAATTGCAATCAACAGCATTTAACGTACTCATATACGTATAACCGCCACCTTGTGCTTCCATAGGAATACCTGCATACAAGTTAACTGCAAATGCACCATAACGAGAAGTAACGTTGTTCAAGTTCAAGTTACCACTACCCACCTGAATGCCGATACATGCACCGCTTTGCAACAATACCGTTTTCTGCGAACCGTCAGATTCAACCGTGTAAGTGGATTCTTCCATCGAAGAACTGTTTGCGTTCCCCTTGATGTTCAAGTTTTCCATAGTTACCGTATCGTAGTTGGTCGTCTCTCTCTTACCGAATCTGAAAATAGAGAACTGTACATTTTGCAACGTTTGCGTCGTCGTTGTACCACAGAAGCCTCTATCACCGTCACGGTTGTCAACAAGAGGAATACTCGAACCGTCTACCATAAAGTAGTTACCGTTCAATTTTAAATTGCCCGTCATACGTTCATAAACACCCACACCGTCATCATTCAGCCAGTTCTTCGGGGTTGTAATCGTATAAGCAGGATTTTCAGGATCAGTAAACGTATTCACTTGATCCGCAGCAAGTTCTACCTTAATATTACGCAAAACGTTGATTTCGCTTACACTGGTATCGCCGAATACTGCACGCATTTCCGCATTTGTATATACGTTAACACCGTTGTTTACCAAAACGTTGTACGTTACCACGTGATCATCTTCAACCGCATATTTGGGCGTAACCGTTACGGAAACGATTTTGCCCACCAAAGCATCTGCGAAGGTG
>JAFUIT010000021.1 GCA_017468345.1 Clostridia bacterium | reverse complement strand
GTGCAGACGACGAAAATGTCCGAATCGGTACAGGCAGTCGTCGGCAGTAGCAGCGATAAGGTTAATCTTCGTATCGCGTTGATCGTTGGCGTGGTGGTTGCAATCGTGCTTGCGCTCGTTATCCTTGGCGGTATCAAGAGTATCGGTAGAACGACGGCAATTTTGATTCCTTTTATGTCTTTGCTGTTTATTTTGATGGCGATTGTCATTATCTTTATGAATATCAATATGATCGGTACGGCGTTTGCGCTCATTTTTAAAAACGCGTTTAAGTTTGAGTGTGCCATTGCCGGGTTTAGCGGCTATGTGTTTGCGCAGGTCATCCAAAAGGGCTTGGCGCGCGGCGTATTCTCTAACGAAGCGGGCTTAGGTTCGTCCGTTATCGCGCACAGCGCGTCGGAGGCGCGTGAACCTGTTAAACAGGGGCTTTGGGGTATTTTCGAAGTGTTCTTCGACACGTTTGTAATCTGTACCTTGACGGCGCTCGTCATTTTGGTAAGTTTCGGTTCGCAAGAAGGTATGGCAACCGTATTGTATTCGGGCGCGTTTGCCGATACGACCGTATCTATGATGGCGTTTGGGGAAGCTTTCGGCAAATTTGGCGAAGTTTGTTATTCGATCATTATCCCCTTGTTTGCGTTCACTACGATTTTGGCGTGGGCGTACTACGGCGAAAAATCGGTGGATTTCCTCTTCCGTAAAACGGGCGAAAAGGGCAGAAAGATTTCCCGTTTCGTATTTAAGGTTTTGTACGTAGTTTTGGTCGTTGTGGCGGCTTGGCTCTCCACGCAAGGAGGCAAGGGCGAACTGATGTGGGCGATTTCGGACACGGCGAACGGTTTGATGGCGTTGCCTAACTTGATCGGTTTGATTTTTATGTGTACGCTGGTTGCCAAAATTACCAAAAACTATTTCGACCGCAAGAACGGCAAAGAAGTAAAGCCCATGCTTTCGGCGTATGAAGAGCAGAACGAAACGTTCATCAAAGAATTGGAATTTGAAGAAGACGCGGAAAATAACGTGGCGGAAGAAATTGCGGCAGAAGTCGTAGAAAACGACGTAGCGGAAGAAGTTGCGGAAACAGACGAAGAATAATTCTGTATCACAAAGAAAAAGAGTGGGTTTTGTACAGCCCATTCTTTTCTTTTTGGGAAAATATTTATATTTTCGAAAAAACGGCTTTTTTCTATAAGAAAAATTGTTGACTTAATTTTTCGATTGTGTTATCATATTATCATTATAATAAATTACGCGCGTGCGTGTAATTCGAAAAACGAATAAATCAGAAAGGGGAATATTATGGAAATTAAAATCACGAAAACGACGACTCCCCAAACGATGCCGCCGGAAGACAAATTAGGCTTTGGAAAAGTGTTTACCGATCATATGCTCTTAGTCGATTGGTCGCAGGATAAGGGTTGGTTTGACGCAAGAATCGTGCCCTTTGGCAGAATCTCGCTCCACCCCGCGTCCACGGTGCTCCATTACGGCGCGGAAATTTTTGAAGGGTTGAAGGCGTACCGTCGCGAAGACGGCGGTGTGCAACTTTTCCGCCCCAGAGAAAATATCAAGCGCATGAACCGCTCGGCAGAGCGTATGAGCTTGCCTGAAATGGACGAAGAAGATATGTTGCAGCTTTTGACGACTTTCGTCAAGCTAGAAGAAAAGTGGGTGCCTAAATCGTTTGGCACTTCGCTGTATCTTCGTCCTTTCCTGTTCGGCAACGACGAGGCGCTCGGCGTGCACGCGGTGCATAACGCAACGTTTATGTTGATCGCATCGCCCAGCGGCAGTTATTACGCAGAAGGGATCAACCCCGTCAGCATTATGATCGAAAACGAAGACGTAAGAACGGTGCGTGGCGGTACGGGATACGCTAAGTGCGGCGGCAACTACGCGGCGAGTACGCGGGCAGGCGAACGCGCGGCAAAGAAAGGCTATTCGCAGGTGCTTTGGCTGGACGGTGTGGAACGTAAATATATCGAAGAAGTGGGCGCGATGAACGTTATGTTTAAGATCAACGGCGAGATTGTAACGCCTATGCTCACGGGTTCGATTTTGCCCGGGATTACGAGAAAGAGCTGTATCGAAGTATTGAAAAATCTCGGTTATACGGTAACGGAACGGTTGTTGTCCGTGGACGAATTGCTTTCCGCCCTTAAATCAGGGGCTTTGGAAGAAGCGTGGGGGTGCGGCACGGCGGCGGTTGTTTCGCCGATCGGGAAACTCGCTTTTGGCGACGACGAATTTGTAATTGGCGGCGGTAAAATCGGGGAAGTTACGCAAAAATTATACGATATTTTGACGGGAATCCAATGGGGCAAACAGCCCGATCCTTACGGCTGGGTTTACAAGTTGTGACCAAAAAAGGAAAAAATTGTGTAAATTTCCGCTGAAAACCTTGAAAAATCAAGCAAAACAGCTTGTTTTTCGTTGACAAAACGGGAAAATATAAGTATAATTAGACATACATTATATATAAAGGCAATGACGGGATAGAAATCCGTAAAGTGCGATTGACAGAGAGTCGGCGGTAGGTGCGAGCCGATACGTCTTACGGAATATAGCTCCTCCCCGAGCCGCCGAGAGAACGGCAAGAAAGCTAAGTAGATTCGGACGGGTTCTCCCGTTATAGAGATTTGCCCTACACAGGGCGTGAGCGGACGGCACAAAGGCTGTCAATCGGAGTGGTACCGCGGAGTTTCTTCGTCTCTTATCGTGCGGCGTTTTTGCGCCGTGATAAGGGACGTTTTTTTTGGAAAAAGAATAGGATAACGGATATGAAAAACAGTAATAAGTATGAAAAACAGTATTTTTCACCGCAAGGCGTAACGATGGATTGGACGAAGAAAACCGCCATCGAAAAGCCCCCCGTGTGGTGCAGCG
>JAFUIT010000020.1 GCA_017468345.1 Clostridia bacterium | reverse complement strand
CACTGGTTATAACTACGTTGAACAGTACGGCTATTCGTACGAAGATACGTTCAATATGCTTTTGGACGGTTTGGTTTCGAGAGAAATCATGATCCAGTATGCGGTTGCTTACTATTTGAACAAGTATGAAAACGTAACGGCGGCGGCTTGTCAGAAATTCATCGACGATTCGATCGCGGCGGAAACGGACGCTAAGACAAAGGCGTTGCTTAGCGATCATCAAGAAGTGCTCGTGTTAAAGTATTTCCTTTCCGTAGAAGAAAAGGAGGATGAAAAGGGCAAGGCTTACGATATGGCTGTTTACAGCTTGAAGAAATCCTTGAACGATTCGTTGGATTCTTTGGAAGAATCCTATATCACGACCACGGAAGATGAGGAAGAAACGGAAGAAGAAACTCGTACCCTTCCTACGGGCGTAGATACCGAAAAGGAAGACTACTATACGAACGATTACAACGTTTACACGGGTCGTAACGTCAACACCGACTGCGGTGAGTATGAAGTGGTAGACGGTTCGACGAGAACTTCCCGCCAAAAAGCATACAACGCATTCTTGACCAACTTGCAGGCGTACAACCTCATCAACGTTGACGAAAAGAAGGGCGAAGTGGAAGATACGCAGGATATTACGAAGCTCAACTACTATTACGTAGAACTTGCGTCTATCCTCGGTCAAAGCTTGATCAATCAGTATTTCGAGTCGTTGGAAAACGAAGTCAGCGGTAAGCTGGACGCGAATTACATGACTGAAAAATACAATGAAACGAAGGCGCAAAACGAACTGGATTACGCAAAGGACCATACGGCTTTCGCATCCGCTTTGGACAGCGCGGCAGAAGGCAGTTATCTTCTTTACGGTTTGGAAAATTACGGCTACGTTTACAACATCCTCATTCCTTTCTCGACCGAACAAAACATTCGCTATTCCGAAGCGAAAAACAGAGGTTTGACGGATAATCAGCTGTATGCGGCAAGGAGAGATATTTTAAGCGAAGTAAAAGCGAAAGACCTTCGTGAAAGTTGGAAGGAAGATTACGGCTATGAAGGGGATGACGAAAAGACCTACTTCTTTAAAGACAGCCTTTCCGAAAATTCGAAATACGAACAGCTTGACCACTATGCAGGCGGCTATGCGTATAACGAAACCGATCTTTCTATCGATCAGTTCATCACTACGTTTGAAAATTATATCTACAAGGTTTCCGGCGTAACGGCGGCTGCGGATACTACATTCACCAGCTCGTACGATTCCGCGACCTTCAAAGATACGACGACCGGCAAAGTGGATTACAGTAAGTTTACCTATTATATGGGTAAAGTAGACTTTGCGGATGCGGATAAGAATGCGGCAAGCTACTTCTACAAAGAAAGTAAGCAGTACAAAGTTCTCTCCGCTGTAAACGAACTGCTGTTCGCATACGGCACCGACCCCGGCGCATTCAACAGCTACATGGGTTACTCGGTATCTCCTTACACCACGAATTATGTAAAAGAATTCGAATGGGCTGCGCATAAAGTTGTAGAAAACGGCGTAGGTAGCTATGCGGTATGCGCGACCGATTACGGTTGGCACCTTTTGTATTGTTCCTTCAAATACACGGGCGGCGACGTATACGGCGGTTACGTAGAGGCGGATAAGGATAAGGAAGGTACGTTCTCCAACTTGTTCTACGAAACGATCAAAGAAGCGGCGTACAACAACCATGCAACCGAAGAACAAAACCGCGTAATCAAGGAATACAACGTATCCGATTGCGTTGAACGTTTTGAAAAAGCATACAAAGATTTGCTTGAAATGGACAATGCGCAATAAGTAAAAATCGCAACGAAGCCCGGCTGCCTTCGCAGTCGGGTTTTTTATGGAAAGTAGAGATATGGAACGTATACATTTATCTGAACATTTCAATTATAAAAAGCTGATAAAATTCGTGATCCCTTCGGTCGCGATGATGGTGTTTATTTCCGTTTACGGCATAGTAGACGGCTTTTTCGTGTCGAATTTCGCAGGCCCGATCCCGTTTGCCGCACTCAACTTGATTTATCCCCTCATCATGGTTTTAGGCTCGTTTGGGTTTATGCTCGGTACGGGCGGCAACGCAGTGGTGTCCAAGGCGCTTGGGGAAGGGGACAGCGTGCGAGCAAGCCGCATTTTTTCTATGCTGATTTATGCCACTCTTGTGATGGGCGCAGTACTTGCCGTCGTCGGTATGCTGGTTGCAAGACCGGTTGCGAAGGCGTTTGCAGCCATGGAAGAAAATATGACCGCGGAAGAACGTGCGTCGCTTGTAGAATATTGCGTCGTGTACGCGCGTATCATTTTGATGGCTTTGCCTGCGTTTATGTTGCAAAATGCCTTCCAAGGCTTTTTCGTGACGGCGGAGAAGGCTCGTTTGGGGTTAGGGGTAACGATAACGGCGGGTGTTTCTAACATGATCATGGACGCGTTGTTCGTCGTGGGCTTTAACGGCGGCTTGGTGGGCGCGGCGATTGCGAGCGCACTCAGTCAGTGCATCGGCGGTATCTTGCCCTTGCTGTATTTTTTCCGTAAAAACGACAGTTTGCTTCGTTTGGGAAAAACACGTTTCGAGGGCAGAGTATTTATCGGCGTTTGCATCAACGGTATGTCCGAACTGATGACGAATATCGCGCTTTCCGTCGTAGCCATCGTGTACAATGCACAGTTGATGCGCTACGTGGGCTTAAACGGCGTTTCCGCGTACGGGATTATCAACTACGTCGGTTTTATCTTTATCGCGGTATTTATCGGATATTCGGTGGGGGTTGCGCCGATTGTTGGCTATCATTACGGGGCGCAAAACCGTGACGAGTTGAAAAATATCTTCAACAAAAGCGGTGTGATTACGACTCTTTTAGGGGTGATAATGACGGTCGTCGCCATTGTTTTTGCCTCGCCTTTGGCGAAGATTTTTACCCATTCGGATAAAGCGTTGTTAGAGTTGACGACGGGCGGCTTGCGATTGTACGCGCTGTGTTTCTTACTCAGCGGTATCAACATCTTCACCTCCTCCTTCTTTACCGCGCTTTCCAACGGCGCGTTATCGTTGGTGCTTTCCTTCTTCCGTACCTTCGTTTTCCAAATCGGCGCAGTATTTATATTGCCCTTACTTTGGGGAGTAAACGGCATTTGGTTGGCGACTGCCATAGCGGAAGTAGTGGCGTT
>JAFUIT010000002.1 GCA_017468345.1 Clostridia bacterium | reverse complement strand
GACTTCGGCAGACGTGACCTGCTATATCTTCGAAATCAATGCAGACGGAACGCTTACGCTTTTGATCAACAAGACGGCAACGGGTACGTATGCGTACAACGCATTGACGGGTACGAAAGCGGTGATTTACGGTAACATCGGCGTTACGGCAGAGCAACTTGGTCCCGACAGCGTTACGTTTACGTATGCAACGCCTAAGGCAACCCTTGAAGAATTGATCGGCGGTGTAGCGGATACTTATCAGTATAAGAGCGCGATCGTTGACCTCCTTGACTTAACCACAGAAGAAGGCGGTGAAAACGGTGGTGAAGAAGGCGGCGAAGAAGAAGGCGGCGAAACCGAACCTACTTACACCGAATTGAGCGAATCTACGACTTTGAACAAGATCGAAACGGACGGCTTTGGCGGCGCAACGAACGTACAGTCGATTGCATTCGACGGTCTTAACGGCGATACCTGGTTCATGGTTCAGTTCACGGGCAACAACGCCCCCAACTTTGCAGTACGTTCCACCGAACAATTTACGACTTGGGGCGAAGCAACGACGGGCAACAACGCAGGTATGTTTATCACCAACAGCTCGTATGAAAATCAGCGTTCGATCAACCTTTACAGAGGTACGGACATGAACAGTGGTACGAGGAGAGCCAGAATCGACGGTACGATGGGCGTAGGC
Source organism: Clostridia bacterium (assembly GCA_017468345.1). Classification (GTDB taxonomy): domain Bacteria; phylum Bacillota; class Clostridia; order Christensenellales; family Borkfalkiaceae; genus Scatosoma. The sequence continues at coordinate 9,802 of JAFUIT010000002.1, read as the reverse complement.
GCGGGTAACGAATGCTTTGACTCGTCGAAGAACTACATCATGATCATCGGTTATACGCAGAATGCAAGCGTGTCGACTTCGGCAGACGTGACCTGCTATATCTTCGAAATCAATGCAGACGGAACGCTTACGCTTTTGATCAACAAGACGGCAACGGGTACGTATGCGTACAACGCATTGACGGGTACGAAAGCAGTGATTTACGGTAACATCGGCGTTACGGCAGAGCAACTTGGTCCCGACAGCGTTACGTTTACGTATGCAACGCCTAAGGCAACTCTTGAAGAATTGATCGGCGGCGTAGCGGATACTTATCAGTATAAAGCAGCTCTTAAAACGAGCCTTAATCTTTCCTAATCAGGAGTAAATTATGAAGAAAAGCAAAAAAATAATTTCCCTTGTCTTATCGGGAATGCTTGCGTTGTCAATGTTTTCGGGTTGCAGTATGTTAAGCGGTCTGTTTGGCGGCGAAAGCAGCGTTGACAGCGGCGTTGCGCCCGATTATTCGGACAGCAATAAGCAATATACGATTTGGTCGTACGGCAGTACCTGTGACGACTGGTATCAGGTACAAGGCGTTCGTTATTATCACGAAAAATCGTTGCAGACCAAAGAAAGCACGCAACTCTTTGCGGATTGCGGATTTAACGTCCTGTTTATCGACTGGACATTCCAATACAACGGTCTTGGCAACGCGAATGACAGAGACGCCAGAGTTATAGAAATCATGGACTGGGCGGCTGAATCGGGAATGAAATGTTTCATTTTCGCAAGCAAGCTGCACGGACTTTCTTCCAGTGAAACTTCGCTGATCGTAGGCGAGGGCAACGGCGACGGAGCGAATACTTTCGACACGCAAGAGGACTTGAACGCGCACGTTGCGGATATTTTGGAAGAAGTCAAAGACCATCCTGCTTTCTACGGCGTATCGTTGAAAGACGAGCCTAAATATACCATGTTCCCCGCGATGGGCGAAGTCTATCGCGCGGTACAGGCGGCGGCTCCTGGCGCGTTCTGTAATATGAACATCAATCCTTATTACGAAGGCGTAGAATTTATGTACTGTCCCGAAGGGAACAGCATCGGTTTGCGTCAGGCGTATAAGAAATATCTCGATTATTACTACGAATACGTAGGGCAGTATTGCGGATATTTGCAGTATGACGATTATCCCATCGGCGAAGCGGGCGTATTGCCTTATCACATCGAAAATGCGCAAGTAGTTGCCGAATATTGCAAAGCAAAAGGCTTGAAGTTTGGAAAAGTATTTCAAACTTGCTCGTATCCTGCGGACTTTGTAAGACGTACTACGACCGAACGCGATATGTGGTGGCAAATGCACATCGGTATGGCGATGGGTATCAAGGATTTCTCCTACTATACCTATTATCCTACCGTCAACATGGATCATGATCCCGATGAAAGCGCTTATATCGTAAACCGTGTGGGCGAACCGACCGAAAGATATTATTGGTTGCAAGATATTCATAAAGAAATGCAGTTCAACGCGAAAGCGCTTATGAATTTCGAATACCAGGATATGACCTATTTCGTGAAAGCGCCTTCTCCCGGCGGCGCAGGGCATTTGCAAGGCGTGAAAAAGGGCGAACTGACGGATATCAAAAACGTTACGCTTGACAAGGAGAGTATCATTCTCACGACCGAGCTGTTTGACGCGGCGAAAGACCAAAGAGGGTACTATTTCGTGAACGCGACCGATCCTACGAAAACGACGGAAGTCAAGCTCACGGTGGAAATCGACGGTTACAACCACGTACAAATTTACAGCGACGGCGCGATCGAAAACAAGCAAGTCAAAGACGGGGAAGTTACCTTCTATTTGACGACGGGCGACGGTATCTTCTTGATGCCTTATTAAAAAAACTTTGTCACAACGCTCGGTTGATTGTGGCAAAACCTTAAAAAATCGTTTGTAAGCGGTTGGCAGGGGGAACTCTGCCGACCGTGTGCAAACGCTGTTGGTTGAGGAAAGATATGAAAAAGAGAAAAACGATTGCATGGCTGCTTTCGATGATATTGGGCGTAGTAACGTTGATGCCGTCCTGTATGAATTTCAGCTCGGAAAGTTCGACGGAAAGCGTTGAGGAAACGCGAAAACCCGATTATTCGCAAAGCACGGCAGAATACGATATTTGGGCGTACAGCAGTACTTGCGACGACTGGTATCAATATAGAAATGAAAAAGGGGAAATAATCCGTGTGTATTTCGAGGACGGCACGCGCCAAACGGCGGAACGCACGCAATTATATGCGGACGGCGGTTATAACATGCTGTTTTTGGATTGGAGTTTCCCGAACGATTATGTGACGGATTTTGAGTCCAGCGAAATGAAACGCATTATGGACGATGCACATAAGGCAGGCTTGAAATGTATGATCTTTGAAGGGAAATTACACAGCCTTTCCGCCTCGCATACGTCTTTGATCGATCCCCAAAATGCAGACGGCAAAACGAAATTTGCCTCGCAAAAAGATTTGGAAAATTACGTTGCCGAGCGTTTACACTGCGTAAAAGAGCATCCTGCCTTTTACGGCGTTTCGCTCATCGACGAACCTTATTATACACAGCTCCCTGCGATGGGAGAAGTTTATCGCGCCGTACAAGCGGTCGTACCCGGCGCATTTTGTAACCTCAATCTTAATCCCATGTCTTACGATTATCGCGCGATGATGCGTTATTGCGAGGAATATAAAGACGCGGACGAGGATTTAGAGGTCACCCCTCAGCAGGTGGAGGAAGCGTATAAAAAATATTTGGACGATTACTACACCTACGTAGGGCAGTATAGCAAATATATACAGTACGACAGTTATCCGTTGTTGGAAGAACGGGAATGGGAAGGCTGGGAAACGATGCTTGCGGAACACGTGAGAAACGCACAGCTGGTTGCCGATTTTGCGGCGGAAAAAGGCATGGTTTTCGGACACGTTTATCAAACTTATCGCAATTCCACCCGCCGTCAGCCAACGGAAACGGATATGACTTGGCAAGTGAATATGGGCATGGCGATGGGGGTCAAAAATCATTCTTATTATACCTATTATCCCACGCCCAACACGTCGGATACCGTTTTGCCCGATGATACGGCGACGATCGTGGACAGAGAAGGAAATCCCAACGAAAGCTACTACATATTGCAAGACCTCCATGAGGAAATGCAGTTCAACGCAAAAGCGCTGATGAATTTCGAATACGAACTTTCCACCTATTATACCTGCGGCGAAGTACCGGGAGAAACGGAGTTCCTTTCCCGCATTGAAAAAAATACCTTGCAGGGTATCGGGGGCGTAACGCTTAGCGGAGATGGGGCGGTTTTGATTTCACAGCAGTATGACAAAGCGGAGGATTGGCGCGGTTATTACGTGATGAACGTGACCGATCCGCAGTGCCTTACGGAAATCAAAGTAACGTTGACGTTGGAGGGATACGAACACGTACAAATCTACAACGGAAAAGAAGTAGAAGCAAAGAAGGTTAAAAACGGGACGGTATCCGTGTACGTAGCGACCGGACAAGGCGTGTTTGTCATTCCGTACTAACCTGACATGGCTCGAACCTGTAAGGTTAAAGAGATAAAAAATAATTTTTTAAAGAAATAGATATGAAATTTTTTGAAGTTTTTGGAAATGCCAAGTACGTTTTATCGGCAGACAAAAATCAATTTCCTTACGTTAGAAAAAGTTTTTCCGTAGAGAAACCGATCAAAAAGGCAACGTTGACCGTCAGTGTGTTGGGCTTTTGCGAATTGTATGCAAACGGCGAAAAAATCACGGACGATCTTTACGTGACGACCTATTCGCAATACAACGCGCAAACTCTGGAGGATATCGGAAAGGTATCGCCTGAGGACGGCTATTTTAACGACGAATTGCGTTACAGCGCGTATTATTCGCAGTTTGACGTTACCCGTTTTTTAAAGACGGGTAAAAATGCGCTTGGCATCGTGGTGTCGGGCGGTTGGTACCGTACGGGGAACGATAAATACGGCTGTCACCGCAATTACGGGGATACGAAAACCTGTTTCCGTTTGCAAATCGAATGCGAGGACGGGGAACGGATAGAGGTCCTTTCCGACGCGGCTTGTAAGGTTTGCGAAAGCTTTTTAATAAAGAGCGGCGTGTATCATGAGGAACAAGACGAGCGAAAGGAAATCGTGGATTTTTCTTCCGCTGATTTCGACGATTCTTCTTGGGCTTACGCCGTGGAAACGGACGCGCCCGAGACGGAATACCGCTTGAACGAATGCCCTGCAAATAAAATTATACGCTGGGTCACGCCGAAGCTTGTAAAAAGCACTTCGAAATACGCAGTGTACGACGCAGGGGAAAATATTACGGGTTTCCCCGTTTTAAAGACGGTTTGCGGCGCGGGAGAAGAATTGCGGTGCGCATATTCCGAAACGCTTACGGCGGAAGGGGATATTGACCCCGAACACGGCTACAAGCAGGAATCGACTTTTATTACCGACGGCAGAAAAGAACACAATATCCGCTTTACGTGGCACGGTTTCCGTTATTTTCAGGTTTCCTGCACGGGCGGCGCGGTTACTTGCGACCGTTGCGCCGTAGTACACGCGGATTTGAAAAATACTTCGACTTTCCGCAGCGATTCGGAGATCCTTAACTGGATTTACGATGCATTCGTGCGCAGTCAGTTGGAAAATTATCAATGCGGCGTACCGACGGACTGTCCGCAGATTGAGAGAAAAGGATATACGGGCGACGGGCAGTTGTTATGCGATTTGGGCATGATGCTGTTCGATTCACGCGCGCTGTATAAAAAGTGGTTACAGGACATTTCCGATTGCCAGGACGCCAAAACGGGCTTTGTGCATTATACAGCGCCTTGTTTTGTCGGTTGCGGCGGCGGACCGGGCGGCTGGAGCGTCGCCGTCATCACCGTGCCCTATGCGTACTATCGCGCGTATGGAGATAAAGCGGTTTTGGAAGAATTTTACCCCAAAATGTGCAAATACGTGGAATATATGGAATATTCTTCGGCGGACGGTTTGGTAACCATTCGCGACCGTATCGGTTGGTGTTTGGGGGACTGGGAGTCGCCTCGCGGCAGAGACGGTTTGTTGCCGCCTTCGTTTGTGAATACCTGTTTCTATATCAACGCGCTGCAACAATTATCGAAAATCGCCGTTTTGCTTGGCAAAGAAACGGATTGCGAAAGATACAAACGGCGCATCGTGGAATTGCAAAACAGCGTCAACGGGGCGTATTACGACGCGGCGACGTCCGATTATTGCGGGAACGATCAAGGCTCGAACGCGATCGCGTTGAAGGCGGGATTGGGAAATGCAAAAACGCAGAAAAACCTCGCGGATAGATATGCGGAGGCAGACGAGTTCGACACGGGTATATTTGCAACGAAGATCTTGATTGAAAATTTATTTAAAAATGGGTATGCGGACGTGGCGTATTCGATGTTGAACAGCCAAGGCGAGTGCTCGTTCAACGATTGGAAACGAAAGGGCGCGACGACCTTGTACGAAAGCTGGAAAAACGCGCGCAGTTACAATCACCCCATGTTTGGCGCAGTCGTTGAATATTTCTTTACATATCTTTTGGGAATTCGGCAAACGGGAGACGGTTGCGGGTATAAAAAAGTACTGATCAATCCCGTTGCGTTGGAAAAGGTGAACGCTTTATCCGGTTCGATCCAAACGGTTTCGGGCAGGATTGCGGTGTCGATCGATCGTAAAGACGGACAGTCGACTTTTGTCGTCGAAATTCCCGACGGTGTGGAAGGGGAATTTGTTTACGGAAATATGCGTATAAAGCTTTCGGCGGGCGAAAATAAAATTGTGATTTGAGGTAGAAATATGAGAGAACATTTTGACTTTTACGGCTACACTTCTCCGACCGCGGGGAAATATTACCTTGCCGGCGTAGAATATTTTTACGGCGAGGATTTCCGCAGTGTAAAGCGCTATAAAGAATATAAAGACGTAGGGTTTAACATTTTACTGTTGCAACATGAAAACTCCTATTCGGGCGAGGATTTCGAAACCTCCGCCTGCAACAAATGTATGACCAACGGTTATGCCGCAGGACTGGATCGAATTATTGTCAGCGACAGCCGTTTGAAGGACCTTTGCGAGGAGAAAGTACTCGTCGGGGAGAATGGCAAATTCAAAACGGAAGAAGAATTTTTGCAATACCTTGACGATTGCACGAAACCCTATCGCGACCGTCCGGGTTTCTTTGGGGTACAGCTTTTCGACGAGCCCCCCTACTGGATGTTCGAATCGTACGGGAAGGTTTACCGCGGTTTAAAGAAAATTTTACCCAACATTTTCTTGCAGTGTAATTTGTTGAATTATATCAATCCTACCTTGCTTTGCAAAGACCCGTCGGACAGAAGAAAAGCGCTGACTTGGTATTACAACGATTTCTTGGATAAATCGGGTATGGATTATTTGATGACGGACGAATACCCGTTCCATAAAGATTACCGTATCAGTGAATTTTCCCTTCCCGTTTATCAGGTAATGGCAGAAGTTTGCAAGGCGCGCGGGGTAGAGTTCCGCATGGTATTGCAATCGACCAGTTTGGCGCACTTTATATTGAACAAAGAAGGAACGATCGAAGGGGGCGTCAATTACCGTCGACTTCTTGAAAAGGATATGTACTGGCAAATGAACCTTGCGATGGGCTTTGGTTGCCGTGAATATTCGTACTACACCTATTTTACCAAAGTGCGTTTCAACGTTCGTCCCGACGATTTGATGCTGGACGGCGTAGACGGGTCGGCATTCCTTACGCGCGACGGATCGCGTACGAAATTGTACTACTACACCAAGCGCATTATCAAGGAAGTAAAGGCGTTCGAGTCGGTATTGTTAAAATACGCGTACGACAATTCGTACTTGTTCTTTGAAGAAGGCAAAGGGGCGCAGGATTTCAACCAGACGAGCATGGCGATCATGGACGGCGGGGAATGTCCCATCGACGTAAAAGTGTCGGAAGGGGTTGTGCTTGTGACCCGTCAATGTTCGGATACGGGCTGTTTGTATATGGTGGAAAATATCGGCAATTTGAAGGATACGTTTGCGGAAGATTATCAAAAGATGCGCGCGAAGATATCGCTTGGGAAAGACGTGAAAAACGTGAAATTCTACAAGAAGGGTAAAGAAATCAGCCGTAAATTGAAAGAGGGCGTTTTCACCGAACGCCTTGACGTTGGCGAAGCGATTTTTATTGAAATCATAAAATAAACGCAAGACAAAATTCTTACAGACAAACGAATATATGAGGATTTTGAACTTACCTCGTTTGCGATGGGAGGTAAGAGATGAAGATCGAATATTGAAACGGGCGAAAACAAGTTATAAAAATAAATGTGCGAAGGTATAGAAATACGTAACAAAGGAAAACTTTTTTAAAAGAGTTGAAAAAAAGGTTTTAAGATGCTATAATAAACGTACTATACTAAGCAGGTAACGGTATTGATGAAAGGCGAAAGAACAACGGCATATTTACGCACTTTGATTGAGGAAAAACAAATCCCTTATTTAGACGTTTTCGTGCAAAAAGAGCATACGGCGCTGTTTCGCCGTTATGTTTCGAGAGAAGGAATGGCAACGGGGAAAGAGAAACTTTTTCTCTATTCCGCGACAAAACCGATGACGGTGGTCGGCGCGTTGCAACTTGTGGAGCAAGGGAAATTGTCTTTGGACGATCGGGTGGAAATATATTTGCCTGCATATCGAGACACTTTTTTGGCGGATGGAACGCCGACGAAAAATAAAATGACCGTTCGACATCTTTTTACGATGTCGGGCGGTTTGTCGTACAGATTGCCGAATGCGGCGGCGGAATTGCTGAAAAATTCCGACGGTAAAGCGAGTACGGTAGAAGTCGTTTCGCAATTTGCAAAAGATCCTTTGCAATTTCAACCGGGGGCGCGTTTTGAATACAGTTTTTGCCACGACGTGTTGGCGGCGGTTGTGGAAGTTGTCAGCGGAAAACGCTTTGCCGAATATATGCAAGAAAAAATCTTTCAGCCCCTCGGCATGACGAATACGGGTTTTTACACGGAAACGCAGGCAAAGGTAGAACGAATGTATCAAGCGGCACAGTCGGGAGAAATTGCTGAAATTCCCGCAAAAAACGAGCTTATTCTTGGGGAAAACTACGATAGCGGCGGCGCGGGCGCCGTTGCGACCGTGGAGGATTACGCACGCTTTGTCGGCGCTATGGCTTGCGGCGGCATGAGTGCAAACGGATATCGGTTACGGAAAGAGGAAACCGTGGCTCTTTTGAAAAGGGAAACGCAGGCGTCTCTGAATGTAAATAATACGTTTACCTGCGTACAGGGTAGCGATTACGGCTACGGATTGGGCGTGCGTACACGCACGAAGGCAACGGACTGGGGATTGCCCGTAGGGGAATTCGGTTGGGACGGCGCGGCTGGGACTTATATGATGGCAGATCCCGTAAACCGCATATCCGTGACGATCGGTATGCACTTGAGGGGATGGCCGAACGTGTTTAAAAACGAGCATTTAAAGCTTGTACAATGCGTTTACGAGGATTTATATGAGGAAGGGTTATTGTAAGGGCTGAAAAGTATGAAAAAGGCGAATTTGATCGTTTTAGCGGGACAATCCAACGCCGTTGGCGTGGGCTATACGAAATACCTGCACAAACATTTTGACGAAGATACCGTCGCGAAATTTTATAGCGGTTACGACAACGTATTGATCCATTATTTTTCGCATGGGATCAAAAGCGATGGATTTGTAAAAACGACCGTAAACTGTACGGAAGCGGCAAAGGATACGCTTGGTCCTGAAGTGGGAATTGCGAAAAACTTGACCGAACGTTATCCCGATGAAAAGTTTTTTATCGTAAAATGTGCATTCGGCGGCGCGACGCTCTTTAACGACTGGTTATCGCCGTCATGCGGCGAGGCTTACGAGCCCAATTCGCGGGCGGACGAATATTCCGATATCGTGGAGGCGTTGAATTCCGGAAAGCATCCCAAGGGCGGTTGGTGTTATAACGAATTAACTTCTCTTTTAAAAGACAGTATTAAAATGCTTGAAAAAGCAGGGTATCGACCTGAAATTCGTGCGTTTTTTTGGATGCAAGGAGAAAGCGATTCTTACGCCCAAAACTTGGTTGCCGATTATATAGGAAGATATGATAAATTATTGAAGGATTTTAAGGAAAGCTTTACGCCGTATTTGACGGAATGTGTTTTCGTGGATGCGGGAATATCTGAAAAATGGCTGTATTATAAGGAATTAAACGCCTTTAAACAAACGTACGCAAAGTTGCAGGGTTATGAATATTTAGACACGGTTTCGGCGGGACTTACAACGTTTTTTGAGCCGGAAGAAAATCCGGATACCGCGCATTATGACTCGAACAGTATCGTACAATTAGGGGAAATGTTCGCAAAGAAATTGACCCTTTGAATTTAGAAGAAGAATTTTATAATAAATACAAAACCCCCATCCTCGTTGAGGATGGGGGTTTTGTGGTGCTCGTGGCCGGACTTGCGCCTTTGGCGGCGCGCCCCGCTCGGCAATTATCAATTGCCGACTTTGCCTGATAAAAAAAGGGTAGTCCGATCCCGTAAGGCAAAGCGCTCGTTCTCACTCGCGGCTCCACCCTCAAGCCCGGCCAAATTACGGATATCAATACAAAACCCCCACCCTCAACGAGGATAGGGGTTTTGTGGTGCTCGTGGCCGGACTTGCGCCTGTGGCGGCGAGCCCCGCGCGGCAATTATCAAGTGCCGACTTTGCCTGACAAAAAAAGG
>JAFUIT010000019.1 GCA_017468345.1 Clostridia bacterium | reverse complement strand
CTGTTGGCGGCGCTCGGGGAAGGAGTGTTGGTACTCGGCGCGGCGGAAAAAAGCGGTGCGTTGATTACGGCGAAATATGCAAAAGCGCAGGAAAAACCCGTGTTTGCGTTGCCGTATTTTCCCGGCAGTGCGGCGGGCGAAGGGTGCAATCAACTGTTAAAAACGGGCGGTATTTTGACGGAAAATACGTTTGATATTACCTCCCGAATGGGTATAAAAACAGAAGAAAAAACGCGCGCGGTCGAATTGACTGCGGACGAAGAAAAAATGCTGACGGCATTGAAAAATTTGGCGGACAGCCACGTGACGGAGCTTGCCTCCGTGTCGGGCTTCCCCGTTTTTAAGGCGAAAATGCTGTTGTCGGCGTTGGAAGTAAAAGGGCTTGCGACCGCTTTGGGCGGTAACCGCTACGCCCCCGTATAAAGCAGTAAAAAATTTTTAAGGATATATAGAATGGATTTAATTATCGTAGAGTCGCCTTCCAAGGCAAAAACCATCTCCAAGTACCTCAAAGGTCAGTATCGCGTAGACGCGTCCGCAGGACACATTCGCGATCTGCCCGTGCACACGCTGGGCGTAGACGTGAAAAACAACTACGAGCCCAAATACGTCAATTCCGAAGGGAAAGAAGACGTTATCCGCCGTTTGGTAGACGCGACGAAAAAAGCCGATCGCGTGTACCTTGCAACCGACCCCGATAGAGAGGGTGAGGCGATCGCATGGCATTTGCAAACGGTGCTTGGTTTGGACGAAGAAGGCAAAAACCGTATCGAATTTAACGAAGTTTCCAAAAACGCGATCGAAGCGGCGTTAAAAACGCCCCGTAAAATCAATTACAGCCTTGTAGACGCGCAACAGGCGCGCCGTGTGTTGGACAGACTGGTGGGATATAAATTATCCACTTTGCTCAACCATAAAATCGAGGATAAAAACGGTACGGGCAAACGCAACCTTTCGGGGGGCAGAGTGCAATCGGTTGCCCTGCGTTTGGTGGTGGAAAGAGAACGCGAGATCACCGCGTTTAAGCCGCAGGAATACTGGAATTTGACTGCGGAATTGCAGGACGTTCCCCAGCAGTACGCAACCTTTAAAGCGATGCTGGAAAAGAAGGGCACGCGCAAATACAAACCCTCGTCCGCGGAGGAAACGGCAACGGTACTTTCCGCGATTGAGCGTGGGAAATTCGTCGTTTCCAAGACGAAAAAATCCATTGTAAAAGCGCACGCACCCGCGCCGTTTACGACCAGTTCGTTGCAACAGGACGCGTCGACGAAACTCGGTTTCACCGCGCCTGAAACGATGACGCTTGCACAGCACTTGTATGAAGGTATGGCGACGGAAAACGGCGAACATATCGCGTTTATCACGTATATGAGAACGGACTCCGTCCGCGTATCGAAAGAGGCGCAGGCGAAAGCGCTTGCACGTATCCGCGAAGTGTACGGCGACGAATACGCACCTGAAAAACCTAACTACTATGCGTCCAAAAAGGGCGCGCAGGACGCGCACGAAGCGATCCGTCCCATCGACCTTACCATGACTCCCGATAAGGCGAAGAAGTTGCTCGATAAAAAGCATTATGCCCTTTATAAGTTGGTATACGAACGTTTCCTTGCGTCGCAGATGGCGGAAGCGAGATACAACAGTATGCAAATGGAGATCGACAACAGCGGTTATATTTTCAAAGCAAGCGGTAAAGTAATGTTGTTTGCGGGCTTTACGGCGGTATATCAGGACGTCAGCGCGAAGAAGGACGACGAGGACGAAATCAGTTTGGCAAAACTGCTTCCCGATTTAAACGAAGGGGACGTTTTGAGTTTGGTTTCCATGCAAAAGGAACAAAAATTCACCAAACCTCCCTTGAGATATACAGACGCGTCGCTTGTAAAAACGATGGAAGAAAAGGGGATTGGCAGACCCTCCACGTATGCGACCATCATTTCCAAATTGATGCAAAAATACGTCAAAAAAGACGGTAAATATATGTTCCCCACTCCGATCGCTTACGACGTTGTGGATATGCTGACAAGCTGTTTCGTCGACGTCATGGACGTCGGGTTTACGGCGGGTATGGAAACTCGTTTGGACGAGATTGAAGAAGGGGGGATTCAATGGCGCGAAGTTATCGGCAGTTTCTATCCCGGCTTTGAAAGCAACCTGAGGAAAGCGTCCGCATACGGGGACACTTTGACGCAGGAAGTGTGCGGAAAGTGCGGACATTTCATGCTTAGAAGAATGGGTAAATTCGGCAAATATCTCGCTTGCTCGAACTATCCCGAATGTCAAAATATCGTCAGCGAAACGAAGGAAGAACTGTCCGCGATCCGTTGTCCGAAGTGCGGAGAAAACATGGTGTATAAGAGTGGTAAATTCGGCAGATTTTTGGCTTGTCCCAGTTATCCCGACTGTAAATCGACCATGTCCATGCCCACGGACGAAGAACCGAAGATCGCAGGGCTTTGTCCCGAATGCGGCTCGGCGATGAGCGTGAGAAAATCCAAGCGCGGCAAGGTATATTACAGCTGCTTGGGTTATCCCGACTGTAAATTTATGAGTTGGGACGTTACGACGGGTGAAAAGTGTCCTTTGTGTAGCAATCCGCTAATCAAAACGGCGCGCGGCAACGTGAAGTGCGGCAATAAAGACTGTACCTATAAAGTAAAAACGGAAACAGCGGAAAAGAAGAAAAACGTACAAATGGCGGACGGCTTTGAAGCGCCTCCTTTGGAAGAACCCGTTTATTTCGATTACGACGACGCGGGATATTTCCCCGAAGGATTTGAGGATTGAGTATGAAACAGGCAAAGGCGCTTGTCGTCGGCGGCGGGCTGGCGGGCAGTGAGGCGGCGTATTATCTCGCCTCTCACGGCATCGAAACGACCCTTGTCGAGATGAAACCGAAAAAATACACGCCTGCGCACGAGAGTGAAAATTACGGCGAGCTCGTATGCTCGAACTCGTTAAAGAGTAACGATTTTTACGCCAACGCGTGCGGACTTTTAAAAGAGGAAATGCGACTGCTCGGCTCGATGATTATCGAGGCGGCGGACGCAACCAAAGTCCCCGCAGGCGCGGCGCTTGCCGTGGATAGGGAAAAATTTTCAGCGTATATCACGGAAAAATTGAAAACCTGTCCCAACTTGACCCTTGTGTCGGAGGAAGTGACTTCCGTACCCGATACGGAAAAAGAAGGGGGCAGGTACGTGATTATTGCGACCGGGCCTTTGACTTCAGACGCTTTAAGCGAGGATATTTCCCGTCTATTTGGCGGCGGATTGCATTTTTACGACGCCTCCGCGCCCATCGTTTCGGCAGACAGCGTGGATATGACCTGCGCGTTTACGGGCGACCGTTACGGGAAGGGCACGGGCGATTATATCAACTGCCCGATGAATAAAGAGGAATATTACGCCTTCGTGGACGAATTGCTTGCCGCGGAGAAGGCGCATTTGCACCATTTTGAAAAAGGGGAAATTTTCGAGGGCTGTATGCCCATCGAAGTGATGGCGTCGCGCGGTCGGGATACCTTGCGTTACGGCACGTTGAAACCCGTAGGTTTATTCGATGAGGACGGAAAACGCCCGTATGCGGTGTTACAGCTCCGCAAGGAAAATGAAATGGGCACGACCTATAACTTGGTCGGGTTTCAAACGAATTTGAAATTCCCCGAACAAAAGCGGGTATTTTCCATGATCCCCGCTTTGAAGAATGCGGAATTTTTACGCTACGGCGTAATGCATAGAAATACCTATATTCAATCCCCCGATGTTTTAAACCGCAATTTTTCGGTTAAGAATAATCAAAGGCTGTTTTTTGCGGGACAAATCACGGGCGTGGAAGGATATGTGGAAAGTGCGGCAAGCGGTTTGCTTGCGGCGATCCATATTGCGGACGAAATTTTGGAACGACCTATCCATGTCTTTGATGAACGCACTGTGTGCGGCGCGTTGGAAACGCATATCTCCAGCCCTACGAAAGATTTTCAGCCGATGAACGCCAACTTTGGCATTCTTTCCCCGATGCCCGTCCGTATACGGGATAAAAAGGAAAGATACCGCGCGATGGCGGAACGGGCGCTGGAAAGGATACGGGAAATCAGGTAACGAAGGAGTAAGTTATGGAATTTAGAGGAACGACCATTTGCGCAGTAAAACGGAACGGCGTAACGGCGATTGCCGGCGACGGTCAGGTAACGATGGGCGAATCGGTTATTTTTAAAAACACGGCGGTAAAAGTACGCCGCATTTTTGGCGGTAAAGTGATTTTGGGCTTTGCCGGCTCGGTGACGGACGCATTTGCGTTGACCGAACGCTTTGAGGGAATGCTCAATAAATTCGGCGGCAATTTGATGCGCTCGGCGGTGGAGCTTGCCGAACTTTGGAGAAGTGATAAAATCGGCAGAAAGTTGGACGCTATGATGATTACGGCAGACGAAAATACGCTGTTGATCCTTTCGGGTACGGGCGAGGTCATCGAACCCGACGAAGGAGTATGCGCGATCGGCAGCGGCGGTAATTATGCGCTCGCGGCGGCACGGGCGTTGTATCAGGAAACGGATTTCGACGCGGAAACGATCGCAAAGAAAGCTTTGAAGATTGCGTCGGAAATTTGCGTATTCACCAACGATAACATTCGTTGTGAAACGGTGGGCAATATAGCGCTCAACGCGACCCTGCCCCCTGTAAAAACGGCAAAGTCCCGTGCGAAAAGCGTAAAAAAGGAGGATTGAGATGGATTTATCCCCCAAACAAATCGTATATAGGTTAGACAAATATATCATTGGTCAGGACGAGGCGAAAAAAGCGGTGGCAATCGCCCTTCGCAACCGATATAGAAGGGCGCAGTTGCCCGTGGAAATCCGCGAGGAAATTACGCCTAAAAATATCATAATGAAAGGCCCTACGGGGGTTGGTAAAACGGAAATCGCACGACGTCTTGCCAAGCTTGTCAAAGCTCCTTTTGTGAAAGTGGAAGCGACGAAATACACCGAGGTTGGATACGTTGGTAAAGACGTAGAAGGCATGATTCGTGACCTTGCGGAATGCGCTTACCGCCTTGTAAAAGCGGAGAAGGAAGAAGAAGTAAAAGCTCGCGCGACTTCCGCCGCGGAAAAACGCATTTTACGCGTTTTGGCGGATGCGAAGAAGGATGAGAAGGGCGACCTTGCGAAAGAAGTATTCGAGGCGAACCTTTTGGACGGACTTCGTAGCGGCGCGTACGATAATTTCACCATTGAAATGGAAGTTTTGGACGTTCCTCAACAGCCCATGGAGCTGATGCCCGGCGGCGCGGCGATCTCTATCGGCAGTATTTTTGGGGATATGTTCCCGCAGAAAAAGAAAAAACGCCGTTTCACGGTAAAAGAGGCGTTCCAAATCGCTTTGGCGGAAGAATCGGACAAGCTGGTGGACGAGGACGCGATCAAGTCGGAAGCGCTTTACCGTGCGGAAAACGACGGGATCGTATTCATCGACGAAATCGATAAAATCGCAGGTAAAGGCAACAGAAACGGCGCGGACGTTTCCCGCGAAGGTGTGCAGCGTGACATTTTGCCGATCGTGGAAGGTTCGACGGTTGTGACGAAGTACGGCCCGATCAAAACGGATTTCATTCTGTTTATCGCGGCGGGCGCGTTCCACGTAGCGGCAATCGAGGATTTGATCCCCGAACTGCAGGGTCGTTTCCCCGTATCGGTGGAATTGCATAGCTTGGCGAAAGAGGATTTCGTTCGCATTTTGACGGAAACGGAAAACTCGCTTGTGTTCCAGTACAGTAAATTGCTTGCGGTGGATAACATCGATCTGCAATTTGACGAAGGCGCGATCGAGCGTATCGCGGAGGTTTCGGTGGAATTGAACTTGACCTCCGAGGACATCGGTGCAAGACGCTTGCACACGGTTATGGAATACCTTTTGGAGGATATTTCTTTCAACGCAGGCGGAGATTATCCCATGTTCACCTTGCATATCGACCGCAAATACGTGGACGAACATTTGCAAAAGCTGACGGGCGACCGCAACCTGAAGAAATACGTGCTTTAAAGCAATGACGGCATGGTCGTCAACTCAAAGAAAATAACGATTAGGAAATAGATTATGATCAATATTCCCAAGGGCACGAAAGACGTTCTGCCCCAAGACTCTTACAAATGGCAATACGTAGAAGGTATGGCGCGCGAAGTTGCGGATCTTTTCAATATCAAGGAAATCCGTACTCCCGTTTTTGAACATACCGAGTTGTTTCAACGCGGCGTAGGCGATACCACGGACATCGTGACGAAGGAAATGTATACCTTTAAGGATAAAGGCGACCGTTCGATCACGTTAAAGCCCGAAGGTACGGCGGGCGCGGCGCGTTCGTTTATCGAAAACGGTATGGGCAACGGTGTTTTGCCTGCGAAAATGTATTATATTATCCCTGCATTCCGCTACGAGCGTCCGCAAGCGGGACGACTTCGTGAATTTCACCAGTTCGGTGTGGAAGTATACGGTTCTGCCTCCGCGCAAACGGACGCGGAAACCATTTTCACTGCGGATACTCTGCTCAAAAAGCTCGGTTTGCAAATCAAGTTGTATATCAACTCGATCGGCTGTCCTACTTGCCGTGCGGCGTATAATAAGGCTTTGAAAGAATTTTTCGAGCCTCATTTAAACGAACTTTGCGGCGATTGTAAGACTCGTTTTGAAAAGAACCCTTTGCGTTTGCTTGATTGCAAGGAAGATGGGTGCAAGAAAATCAACGCGGACGCGCCGAAAATTTTGGATTATCTTTGCGACGATTGCAGCGCGCATTTTGAAGAAGTGAAGGCGTGTTTGACGCTTGCAGGGGTGGAATATGAAATCGATCCCCGCATCGTACGCGGTTTGGATTATTACACCCGTACCGTGTTCGAGTTTGTTTCCACTTCTATCGGCGCTCAAGGCACGGTTTGCGCGGGCGGCAGATACGACGGATTG
>JAFUIT010000018.1 GCA_017468345.1 Clostridia bacterium | reverse complement strand
TCCCTGCTTGCGGGGCTTTTGCTGTCCCGTCTTGCAAAACTTGCAAAATTGCCTGCCGTTACGGCATATCTCGTGGCAGGTATTTTGGTCGGCCCTTACTGCCTCGGCGCATTCGGCGTCAAAGGTCTGGGCTTTGTTTCGATGGCTGAACTTGAAAAATACTCGATCCTCTGCGACGTAGCGCTCGGCTTCATCGCCTTTTCGATCGGAAACGAGTTCCGTCTTTCCCAACTGAAAAAAATCGGTAAGCAAGCGACCATCGTCGGCGTATTTCAGGCAGTTGTCACCACGATTTTGGTAGACGCCGCACTGCTTTTAATCCACCTTGCGATGCCCGAAAAGCTCCCCTTAGAGGCGGCAATCGTACTCGGCGCGATCGCATCGGCAACAGCCCCCGCGGCAACGCTGATGGTCGTAAAACAGTACAAAGCGAAAGGCCCCGTTACCGATATCCTTTTGCCCGTCGTCGCTTTGGACGACGCGGTGGGTTTGGTACTGTTCGCCATTTCGTTCGGCGTTGCGAAAGCCGTTGGCGCAGGCAACGTAGACCTTGTGTCCATCATGGTCGAACCCTTGTTGGAAGTGGTACTTTCCCTCGTCCTCGGCGCGGTGATGGGTTTGCTGTTCCACTGGTGCGAACGTTTCTTCCACTCCCGTTCCAAACGTCTTTCCGTGTCCATCGCATTCGTCTTTATGACGATCGCGCTGTCCATGTTAAAGTTTGAGATCGGCGGCGTACATATCGCATTCTCCTCCCTGCTCGTTTGCATGATGCTGGGTACGGTATTCTGTAACGTGTGCGACTTCTCGGAAGAATTGATGGAACGTGTGGATAGATGGACGGCGCCCCTTTTCGTGCTTTTCTTTGTATTAAGCGGTGCGGAACTGGAGTTGTCGGTATTCACCGATATCATGATTATTTTAATCGGCGTCGTATACATTCTCAGCCGTTCGGTCGGGAAATACACGGGCGCATTCCTCAGTGCGAAAATGTCCGGCTGCAACGACAATATCGTCAAATACCTCGGCATCACGCTTTTGCCGCAAGCAGGCGTTGCGCTCGGTATGGCGATGAAATCGCAAGCGCTCGGCGCGGAGATCGGTTTGCTGATCTCGAACATCACGCTGTTTGCGGTACTCGTTTACGAGCTGATCGGTCCTATGCTTACGAAGATCGCATTGACGAAAGCGGGCGACATCAATCCCGAAGGGGCAACAAGCGCCCGGCACGAACACGCGAAAAAACGCGGTTGGCATCATCATATCAAAGAGAAAAAATAAGCGTTGATCCCTATCAAAGTAAAAATTTACCCCACGGCGGTTGCCGTGGGGTTTTACTATACAAAAGATGTTTTATTCTTCCGTTTCGGGTTCAGCCGCTACTTCTTCCGTTTCAACCGATACCTTTTTCCGTTTTTTAAAGATCTGCGCACGGAACAAAATAACGTTCATGACGATAAAGAAACCGACCAAAATAAACCACGTTATCAAGGGTTTTTCAGGCGCCATATTTGCAAGCATCATCAAGGGGAAACCAAAGACGATTGCAGGGAAATTTTGATACACGAGGTTATCCGCAACGGGGGTTTTGAATTCAGGATCCATTTCACGAAGCAAAATCATACCCGTCGAAGCCGTACCCGTCAACATACCGTACATCGCCAAGAATTGTTCCTCGGGATATTCCTTGAACAGCTTTCTCGCCACGAAATAGTTGTACAAATAAGTACTGACAAGCCCCACCACGGCAAGGATCGCCATAATCCCCCAGTAATCCTTCATCAAATCGAGCTGGATTGCCGCGATGCTTGCGATAACCATAATATCAAAGAAGAAATTGCTGGTACGGTCGAGCAAGAAGTTGTTTAAATATTGTCTCTTTACAATTTTCACCTTTCTGCAAAAGTTTAAAACCGCTTTCACCAAGGTTGCCATCAATACGCCGATCAGGAAGTTAAACCCAAAAATCGTATCAATCATATTGCTTTCAGGCTCGAATAAAAAGCTCAATCCATACATCACCAAAAATGCCAGTATGTAAGTACCGATGATAAAGCCAAGCTGCACCGTCAGCTTATCCAAGCCGCCGTTCATGGGGATTTCCCCTTTCGGCTGTACTTCATCGCCCGACAGCACTTCGTCCTTTTCTTCTATGATGCGTACTTTCCCTTGCTTTTTCAGGATCATCAGGTGAATAACGCCGCCAAGGCTTGCGCTTAAAAATCCAAGCCCCGCGATCGTCAAGCCAAATGCTTTACCGCCAAAGAAACCCTGTTCTTCGTACATCCAACCGAAATTCAACGCCTGCCCGGGCCCTTGTCCATAGCCAAACGGCAACAGCACGCCCGCCGCCGCAAAGAAATCGGTCATAATCAATGCGGCAAGTATCGTGATCCCTAACCCAAGCATCGCCTGCATCAAATAGGTAGCAACCGTCGTCACACCCGTATTGAACACTTCCACGCTACGCTTTTTCGTCATCTTCTTTTTGGACGATTTCAAGGTGCTGGCAATAAAGCCAAGCGCCAAAGCGTGATAGGTAACGATCTCCATATAGGACATACCGTCGCCGCCAAAGAAAGGCTCGTTAAACATTACTCTGCCCGTGATCGCCTTATAAATCGCGGAAAGCCCCAACAATATCAAGCCGCCTAAAACGGAGGTCGGGATCAAGGATTTCCTCAAAAATCCTACCCAACGTTTCAATCCGTTTGAAATCAATAACGTTACCAAGAGTACGGCTATAACGTTTAAGCTACCCCATACCTCTAAATCATTAAAACTCATACGTCACCTCGATTGCAAATATTTCTTTTGGAACTTAAAGCCCCAAAAATCTGCTGTTTTCTTCTCCTTTTTGTATGTTTTTCGCGCGATAGCAAATCTGTACGTATTTCACACCGTTAAAGCGTTTGTCGCCCTTCAGCTGATACAGTTTCCCTTCGTGGTAAATATTCACTTTGTTGCGCCCCAGCACCGAAACGGTCGACACCTTTTCAAAGGGAAATTCGTAGGTCTGCTCCTGCGTTTCCACCGTAATCTTATCCCCGAACAAGCGCACCGTCGCCTCCTCCGCAATGGGATACTTCTTATCGTACAGTTTTACCTCGGAAAAGCTTGCTTTATCCGTATACAACGGCTCGTCCGTAAATTTCGTCAAGTCCAAACCGTTGATGAAATCACTTTGATAATCGTACCACTTTGTCGTAAAACGGAAAGGCCACTCGCCGTTTACTCCCTGCAACGATTTATCGGGCAAATACCGTACCGTTTTACCGCATTTTTTACAGGTAAAAGTATCTTTGTCGCTTTCAAATTCCGTCAAACCGCAGTCGGGACAAACGTAGTACGCACGCTCGATATATTCGGCAAGGCGTTTATGCTTGTACACGTTGTCTATGCAACCTTCGTCCACGCACAAGCCTTCCAAAATGAGAGAATACAGCTCGTCGTCCGACATGGCAAGGTATTCCTCAGGCTCGATCACTTTATACGCATAGGCACGGATCTTCCCCCTGCGGACCACGTCGCTCCAACGGGGATGCACGCCGTACCCGCCCTCGATACGGTAAAGCACGATGGGCATTTTCAAAGTCTTCGCAAATCCCACGATCGCAGGTTTCATATACTCCGTCTTACCGCTAAACGTACGGTTCCCTTCGGGTGAAAGTGCAATCGTTCCCCCTTCTTTCATCACGCGCATACAATTTAATACCGCGCGCGCGTCCGTCGCTTGTTTTTTGATGGGAATGGGAGCGATTGCCCATTCCAACAGCCTCGAAACCCAACCGTTGGAGAACAAATCCTCGCTCGCCACGTAATACACGGGTCCCTTTACGCCTGCGCCGACGATAAACTGATCCAACGCCGTTTGGTGGTTAAACATGACCAGCAAAGGACGCTTTTTCTTTTCTTTGTAACGCTTGATCTTAACGCGATACTTGATCCTCGTATAAGGGTAGAGTACAAGATACGCCAACGCCCATACGATGCGGTGGCGAAATCTTCTCCATTTTTGTTTTTTCTTATTCTTCTTTGGCATAACCGTTTCCGTTCCCAAACTTATTTTAACCCTTATATTATAACACCTTTTTATATGCAAATCAAGTGGCTTTTGGAAAAAATTTTCCACAAAATACCTAAAAAGTGTGTAAAAACTCTATTTTTTACACACTTTTTACATACTTCTCACATAGAAAAAACAAAAGGACGGTCGCTTGCCGTCCTTTTATGCGTAGTTGCACACTTGCGCAACCTCTCTGTTTTTATAAACTTTTTCCGTGAAACGTTACTTACCGTAATAGGCGTGCAAGTACATTTCCTTGATCTCTCTCTCCAACGGATAACGGGGATTTGCGCCCGTACATTGATCGTCGAATGCGTCACGGCTCAATTTATCCAACCCTTCCAAAAACGCTTCTTCCGTCACTTCCTCGCCAAGCGCCTCGCGAATGGTTTTGGGAATGCCCAACACCGATTTGATTTCCTCGATCTTTAACAGCAGGTTTTCAAACAGCTCCCCGTCCGTTTTTCCCTTGCAGCCGATATATTTCGCCACTTTTGCATACCGCGCCAAGCAATCGGGATAGGGATACTGCGGAAACGTTCCCATCTTTTCAGGTTGCGCCGACGCGTTGAACCGCATGACCTCCGTAAGCAATAAAGCGTTGGACATACCGTGCGGCAAATGCCACCGCGCGCCCAGCTTGTGCGCCATCGAATGGCAAACGCCCAAAAATGCGTTTGCAAAAGCCATGCCTGCCATCGTCGCCGCGTTTGCGACTTTTTCACGCGCCAAAATATCCCCCCTACCCTTCTCAAATGCACGGGGCAGGTATTCGACGAGTAAGGAAATCGCCTCCATCGCCAAGCCGTTGGTATAATCGGAGGCGAGTAAGCTTGCCACCGCCTCCATCGCGTGCGACAGCGCGTCGAAACCTGCGTAAGCGGTCAGTTTTTTGGGTATATCCAACATAAGCTCGACGTCGCAAATCGCCATCGTCGGCATCAACTCGTAATCGGCAAGCGGATATTTCTCCCCCGTTCGCCCGTCGGTGATCACGGCAAACGGAGTTACTTCACTGCCCGTACCCGCCGTCGTGGGAATGGCGATAAACACCGCGCGTTTGCCCATTTTCGGGAAACCGAGCACTCGCTTTCGAATGTCCATAAACCGCATGGCAAGATCCTCAAAACGGCTGTCGGGGTGTTCGTATAATACCCACATGATTTTTGCCGCGTCCATGGGCGACCCGCCCCCTACCGCAATCACAACGTCGGGCGCGAATTGTATCATACGCCTCGCCCCTTCCTGCGCGCACTCCAAAGTGGGGTCGGGCGTTACTTCGAAAAATTCGGTATGCGTAACGCCCAGTCCGTCCAACTCGTCCGTGATCCTCTTGACCATACCGCTTTTATATAAAAATTCATCGGTTACGATAAACGCGCGTTTTCGCTCGTATACTTCTTTGACTTCTTTCAGCGCGGTCGAAAGACAGCCGCGTTTGAAATATACTTTTTCGGGCGCGCGAAACCAAAGCATATTTTCCCGCCGTTCGGCAACTGTTTTTACGTTGATAAGTTCGGATATCCCCACGTTTTCGCAAACGCTGTTTCCGCCCCAACTACCGCAACCCAAGGTCAAAGAAGGCGTCAAGCGGAAATTGTACAAATCCCCTATCCCCCCTTGCGCCGCAGGGGTATTGACGAGAATACGGCAAGTTTTCATGCGCTCGTTAAACTGCGCCAAACGCTCCTTTTCCCCTTCCTCGTCGATATAGATCGCCGCGGTATGCCCAAATCCGCCGCCGCGCACCAAGGCGTCCGCCTTTTCCAACCCATCGGCAAAATCCTTCGCCTTATACATCGCCAAAACGGGAGAAAGTTTCTCTTTCGCAAACGGCTCGTCATCATCGGTTGAGGATACCTCCGCGATCAAAATTTTCACTTCATCGCGTACCTGTATGCCGCAAAGTTCCGCAATCTTCATTGCGGACTGCCCGACCACTTTCGGGTTCAGTTTCCCTTCCCCGAACATCAAAGTACGCAACTTTTTCCCCTCGGCGTCCGTCAAAAACCGACAGCCCTGCGCAATAAATTCCTTTTTTACGTCCTCGTATATCTCTTTTGCGACGATCACCGCCTGCTCGGACGCGCATATCACGCCGTTGTCAAACGTTTTCGAGTGAATGACGGACGACACCGCAAGCCGTACGTTACACGAACGGTCGAAAAGCGCAGGCGTATTGCCCGCCCCCACGCCGATCGCAGGTTTTCCCGAAGAATACGCCGCGCGTACCATCGCAGGTCCGCCCGTTGCCAAAATGAGGTCGGATTCCTTCATCAGCTCTGCCGAAAGTTCCACGGACGGTTCTTCTATCCAACCGATAATATCCTCGGGCGCGCCCGCTTCTACCGCCGCCTTTAAAATAATTTTCGCCGCTTCCACCGTACACTTTTTTGCGCGCGGGTGTGGGGATAAAATCAACCCGTTTCGAGTTTTTAAGCAAATCAATGCCTTGAAGATCGCCGTCGAAGTGGGGTTGGTAGTCGGGATCACCGCCGCCGCCACGCCGATGGGTTCGGCAATACGGGTATAGCCGTTCGCCTCGTCCCGTTCGATGACTCCGCAACTTTTTTCGTCCTTGTAGCGGTTGTAGATATATTCGGCGGCGTAATGGTTTTTCAGCACTTTGTCCTCAAACACGCCCATGCCCGTTTCCTCCACCGCCATTTCCGCTAAAGGAATACGCGCCGCATTTGCCGCCGTAGCCGCCGCCTTGAAAATTTCATCTACCTTTTCCTGCGAAAATTCCGCATACTTTGTCTGTGCTTCACGCACACGTTTTAAAAGCGCCGAAAGTCCCCCTTCCGACGCTTCTGTTTTCTTACTGTTCTTTTCCGACATAATTCCTCCTTACCGCGTTCATCCAAACGCAATAAGGACGAACCGCATTTAACGTTCGCCGGCTTGGTATATTTTTCCTGCAAGCATCGCAAGCGACGCCGCGAGGTCCTCGGTTTTGAGCACTACGTCCTTGGGAGCGCGTAAGGGCGCGGGGGCGAAATTCCAAATTGCTTTGATACCTGCCTCCACCATTTTATTCAAAACGTCCTGTGCCGCCACTTTAGGAACGGTGATAATCCCGATACGGATCTTATGTTCTTTCACGAACGCGTCCAAATCGGAAAGGGGCAAAATCACTTTCCCCGCCACCGTCGTGCCGATCAATTTTTCCTTGACGTCGAACGCCGCCACAATGTTCAAACCGTTGTTTTTAAACCCTTCGTAGCCAAGGAACGCACGCCCCAAACCGCCCGCGCCGACAATAACGGCGTCCGAGAGGTTGTCGTAGCCCAAAAACTTTTCAATATCCACGATCAAACGACTGATGGCAAAACCCAAACGGGGTCTGCCCGCCTCCGAGGATACCAACGCAAGATCTTTTCGTACCAATACCGACGATACGGAAATATTTTGTGCAATTACCGTAGAAGAAATGTATTGCGCGCCCTTAGAATATTCGTCCTGCAAAAAATGCAAATACAAAGGCATACGCGCGATCGTCGCTTTGGATATCTCTCTTTCTTTCCCTTCCGTTTCCTTATTTTTCATAACTTTTTCCTTCCTTTGCCATTATTATACACCCATTTATCGATAAAAACAAGCGATTGAGAGAATTTTCTCAACCGCTTGTTAAAAATATTTTATTTATTTTACTCTCTTTTCCACCGCCGAGGCAAGCAAGCCAACCGCCGTTTCCAAAATCAATCCGACAAGAAACGCCACGCCCACCAACGCAAACAGTTGGGGAATTTCCGAATAAATTTTCGATTCCTGCATCATACCGCCAAGGCTTTTTGCCGTATGAGCAAGCACTTCCGCGGACACGATCAACTTTAACGAAAAAGACAGTGCCGCAGCCGATTCTTTTAAAATGTACGGCGCGGATAAGGGCAAATAAATTGCCGTGATTTTGCGCCATAAAGGAGTACCGCATACGCGGCTCATTTCGATAAGGTGCTTG
This sequence comes from Clostridia bacterium, assembly GCA_017468345.1. Taxonomy (GTDB): domain Bacteria; phylum Bacillota; class Clostridia; order Christensenellales; family Borkfalkiaceae; genus Scatosoma. Next base: position 27,274 of record JAFUIT010000018.1, on the reverse strand, counting down.
TCTATCCCCGACAAAGCCGCCGAGATCCCTGCATACAGCATCGGGAATAAGGACAAAAACGCCACCGCGATCGGAGCTTGCCCCGCCCCCAAAAAGGACAATAAAATCAACAGTACCGCCAACACGGGCATCGAGCGGAGCATAGACACCAAAGGAGCTAAAAAATTGCCAATCGACGGGTACAGGTACGCGACGACCGCAAAAACGAGCGCAAAAATAAAGGAAATTGCAAACGCGCCGAAAGCGCGCAAAACCGTCATACCCAACGCGCGCCAAAACGCACTGTTTGCAAGCAGTCCCCCCATTTCCTTCAAGCTGTCGGAAAGGGGCGGGATTAACAATTTATTCCCCACCGAAAAATACGCGATCAACCAGACGATCAGTAAAAATGCGATCGCCGCGAGGGTTTGTATGACGTTTTTCCAAATCAGCTTTTTCATTCGTTCCCTATTTTAGCTTACTTATTTCGTCCAAAAAAATCCGTCTTTCGGCACTGCGGTCGCTTTGGGATTGATCGTCACGAAGGATTGCAACAACGAAATCGCCGCCTCTTTACAATCCTTTGCCGCCACGTATCTTACGCCGCAACGCGCCAACACTTCCGTTTTCAACAAAGGCGCTTTCAAGCTGCTCTCCCCTAAAGTGCTGTCCAAATGCCCGTTCACCGCCGCCACGATCTGTTCGCCCGTGGCAGTTTTCAACCACTCTGCCCCGTCCGCGATATTTTGAATAAAATTCTCCATCCAAAGAGTATGCACCTCGACGATTTCCTTTTTCCCGACCAAAACCGCCTGCGGATATCCGTTTTCACCGCCGTACAGCGCCTGCAAATCACCCACGATCTTAAACCCGTTTTTCGCCTGCGCGGTTGCGGCAGGTTCGGCAATTACGAAACATTCCGCCTCCGTCGTCGCCAACGCCGTCGCGTCTGCAATCGCGACCAAATTGACTTTATCCTCGGCCACGGTACCGTCGTTTTTCAATTCTGTCCAAGCCACGCCGCAGTTATTCAGCACCGTTTTAAAGGTCAAACCGGGCACGTTGTTGATTTGCAACACGCCCACCTTTTTGCCGATCAGCGAGGACAAATTCTCCGTCGTATACTTTGTTTCCGTTTTCGATACGATATACAAATTGCCATGCGTTACCGCACCGACCATCACGTATCGATCCCCTTCGCCCAACAATTTCGCCGCGGCGTTGAGAGGCATAATACAAAAATCGGCATTCTCCTCGTGATTTTCATAGGAAACCTTCGATGCGATCGCATCCGCCTTGACCACGCGGTAAGTGATCCCGTCCTCCTCGGTATCCTCGTGCATGAGTTTCGCCATCGCAAGCGCAGGCGCGCCGTCGGGCATACACACCACCGCCTCGCCGTCCAAAGTATCTTTTTCGCACGCCGAAAAGCCTACAACACCCCCAAACGAGCATACCATGGCGCAAAACAACGCTGTAAATTTCTTGAAAATCTTTTTCATATTTCTCCTTTTGCGCATGTTTTTCGCGCGCATGATTATATCACAGTTTCTTTTATTTTTCAATAGCGGAAACAGAAAAATTCCTGTCGGAATTTATCTACTTTTTCAATATTATGACAAATGTCTAAAAGGGCATACGTTGGCTTAAAAAATATATTTACTCTCTCCAGCAAGCGTCCCTCCGTCTCAAAACGAAACCACCTTAAAAAACGCAAGAAAAGACACCAGCGTTCCGCTGGACTTTGTCAAGAGTGTTTTCCCCATTCTTTAATAAAGTTACGTATATCACACCGTTTCAAAACGCAGCCCCCTTAAAAAACGCAAGAAAAGACACCAGCGTTCCGCTGGACCTTGTCAAGAGTGTTTTCCCCATTCTTTAATAAAGTTACGTATATCACGCCGTTTCAAAACGCAACCCCCTTAAAAAACACAAGAAAAGACACTTAGTCTGCCTCCAAGCTCAGCTTGGCGACGGCGCGGTGGATAGGCAAGCCCCTTTCCACCCATTTTTGCTCGTATTCGGTAACGATATTCCATTGAGGGTTTCCGTTCTCGTGCAAATTATACGATACTTCTTCCAACGCAAACCCACACGCCTTATACTCCTCCAACGAAAAATCGAAAAAATCCCGATCATCGGTCTTTTGTATGATTTTCCCGCCCTTTTTCAAAAGCTTTTTATACACTTCCAAAAAATTACGATGCGTCAACCGTTGCGTAGCATACCCCAACTTAGGAAGCGGCGTGGAGAAGTTCAAATAAATAACGTCCAAGCTGTTTTCGGGGATATAGCAAGGCAAGCATTCTGCGCGGATATTAAGAAACCGCACGTTTTCCACCCCCTGCTTTTTCACTTCTTCCATGGGAGTCAAAATCACGTTGCTCATCTTCTCCAGCGCGAGATAATTAACGTCAGGCGTCGTTTTCGCAAGCGCAATCACAAAGCCTCCTTTCCCGCACCCGATTTCCAAAGCAACGGGGTTATCGTTGCCGAACGCCGCGGGAAAATTGATCAGCGCACGGTAATTTTCCGCCGCCTCTTTCATATTCAAAATCCCGTTCGCGCCCTTGGCGAGCAACAAATCCCCGCACGCCTCCATGCGCGCGTCAAAATTTCTCTTTTTTCTCATTCTCATCGACATATTCGTTCCCTCGAACTTTTTATAATTTTATAAATGTAAAAATTCCGTCATTCCGCCGCCACGTCAAAGCGCTTTCTCCCTTCGTTAATAAGGCTGTACCTATCATCATTCCAAAACGAAGCCACCTTAAAAAACGTAAGATAAGACACTAAGTCCGCCTCCAAGCTCAGCCAAGTCAAACTTAGCTTAATAAGGATACGCCCTTCCCAGTTTCAAAACGAAGCCACCTTAAAAAACGTAAGATAAGACACTAAGTCCGCCTCCAAGCTCAGCTTGGTTAGATAGTGCCGGTACTACCAAACCCGCCCCCGCCGCGCACGGTATCGGACAATTCCTCACACTCGGTAAAAGTGGCTTTCAAAAACGGCGCGACAACCAACTGCGCAATACGTTCAAACGGCGCAACCTTTTGCGGCACGGCAGAATGATTATGCAAAGCAACCATAACCTCCCCGCGATAATCGGCATCGACAACGCCGACCTTATTTGCAGGCGCAAGCCCGCGCTTAGACGCAAGTCCGCTACGCGCATAAATCAGCCCCGCATACCCTTCGGGAATTTCCATCGCAAGCCCCGTATGTATCAATTTCGTTTCATTCGGCAAAATGACGATCTCCTCATCCGCGACCGCGTAAAGATCCGCCCCTGCGGAAAACTCCGACCCATAAGTAGGCAACACCGCCCTCTCGTCCAACTTCTTCACCGCAATTTTCGGCATAATATTTCTCCTTATAATCCCTTCTGTTTCTATTCTCAACACGCACATGGTACAGTGTCTTCGACATTACTCATTTATTGTACAACTTTTCCCCATTTTTGTCAACGTTTTTTATACAATAAAAAACGGCTTACAACGGATACCCTTTCAAGTCTTCCTTTGCAAACCGCCGCCTTTTCAAAGAAAGGCACTTTTCCTATCTTACACCGCCGCGATGAAATAATCATGCAACGGCGCGTACAAATCCTCCAAATACGTAGGCGCAATCTCATCCGCCTCAAAGGCGAGCAAACGCTCGATCGGGTCGGAATAAGTCGTTTCGTAATAAGTTTTGACCAAAGCCATACGCTCCTCTACGGATAAATTGTAATTCACCTCGTAAGGCGCCGTCTCGGTCGTCCCGTCCCCAATGGAGATTCCGCACGCCGCAAGATCGAACACCAACTTTTCCCGTATCAGCTCGACCTCGTTGAAATACGCAAGATTTTCACTCGTTTCAAACGAATTGAACAAATCCGAGTTATACGTCCCGTTTTTTACCAATTTATTTTTATATTTTTGCAAAGTTTCCGTATGCCTTGCCTTCAATTTATCTTTTTGTATTTGCGCTTTTTTCACCAAGACCATCTGCTCGTCATTCAGCAGAGCGAATTGATCCTCGGTGTATGAAACAATATCTATCGTCATGTTATCCCCTCCGATTTATGCCCGCGCCGCTTTACCCGCGGCGCGGGTTTTTATCACGTCACAGTTTCAAACTCCACACGCATCTTTACAAGAGTGCTCTCTCTGTCCAGCGCAAAGGAAAGCCCGAAACGCTCTCCTCTTTCGGAGAGTTCCGCCTCCGCAAAACCGTTGGACAAATCAAACGCACGTACCCAACTGCGTTTGCCGTTCGTTAAGGTCAAAGTAACGCTCCCCGTCCCTTCCAAACGTATCTTTCGTAAAGTTTTTCTGCCTGCAAACCCAAAATCCGTATCTGCCGCGGTAAATGCGCCCGAATACCAAATATTCCCTTTGTCCGACAGCCTCCACAACGTCCTTTTCTTGTCCAAAACCAAAGCCTCGCCGTTCCCTCCGACCGCTACGCCCATGATTTCATGTAAAAAAGTCATCGACTTTTCATCCTTGTTCAGCCACGCAATTTTTTTCACGTTTTCATTGTCTTGGTATTGAAAAATCGGACGGCCCTTGAATACGCTGCACCCTTCCAAATCGGTCTCAAAAGCGGAAACGCCGACGAAAAAATCCAACCGTTCCGCCTTCCGCCCCTGCACACGGTATACTCCGTCTTTCGTCATGAAATACAAACCGTTCTCACAAACACAAACCGTTCGGGAGTAAATTTTCTCCCCCGTATAATCCAACTTTTCCGCGTAAAAATCGCTCGCGTCGCCGCGCACTTCCAGCCGCATGATACCGTTTTCGAAAAACAAGTACAACGCGTCGCCGTACGCTTTCATCGCAACGATTTCGCCTCCCATATTCGGAAAGCCGATCAAACCGCCCCCTTGCGCAGGATCGAATTCTTTAAAATTTTCCGGTGCGGAACATTTTAAAAAGCCGCCTTTCATGGCAACAAATACGCGATGTTTGAATAACGCCCCCGCAGGCAAAACGTCCGTTTCGACGACCGTTTCACTTACCCCGTTCATCGCCACATACAGCAACTTACCTTCCGTACACAAAGCGACAAACGTTCCGCTTTTGCCCATGACGGCAAAAGGACACATTTTCCCCACCTGCGTCGCCACGGTATAAAACACGCTTAACGATTTGACGAAAAGAAAAAAATTCCCGGTCGCCGTGACGATATAACCGATATCGTCGAAAACCCCGTCGGTATCGTCGTAAAGTTTCAACGTACCAAACTCCAAAATATTCGTTATACTCGATTTGTATTGCGCGTCGTCAGGCCGAAAAACGGGCAACCATTCGGGTACGTTTTGCACAACTCCGTCTTGGCAAAAGCAGTTACCGAACGCAACCCCTCTCACCACGTTTCCCTTGACGCTACTATCACCCGTGAAAGTCAATTCGCGGTAATAAGCGCGCGTTTTCATCTTCAACGCTTCCTTTTTCACCGCCTTCATACCCACCGCCTCGAACTCAACCTCTGGCACTTTCTCGTGTGAAATATCACCTCGATCGAATCCTTAAACTTTTTATCCCAAGCAGCGGCTTCCTCGAACATATTTTCCGCCAAGCAATACTCCGCCAAAACGCCGTACACGAATACGTGATCTCCCGTCAAAAGGTCAAAATCGCTCTCCTCGTCGATTCCCTTTTTATTCGGAGTATAAGTATATGTGATTTTGAGCGTTCCCGACTGTGCTTTGAGGTATTTCGCATACAAAGTATACGCCACAGCGTTCCCCTTCGAATCGGTCACGTCCAATATCCGCACGGGCGAATAGGCAAACGAGGAAAACTCCACCTTACCGTTCGCCGAGCGCAGAGTATCTTCTGCATACAAGGGCAAATAATCCAACGCCAACCCGCTTTCCACAAGGTTAAAGCAAGACAACAGCAACTCCGCCTCTCTTTCGCAAGCGGTATCGCCGCTGTCAAAGTAAGCGCTCACCCCCGTTTTGATCCCCAAGGACTGCGCGGCAGCCAACACAATATCTTTTACGTTCATATTCTTCCCTCCTTAAAATAAGAGCGCCCAAGCCGTTCATCGCGTACCTGGGCGCCCTCTTTACGCTTTTATCCTATTGAAAAGGATCGCCAACGCTTACGCTTCGGTGATACCGCTGATCATACCCTGACCGCTGGGATTTTCACACATAAGTTCGGCATATTTCACAAGCGTTGCCGTATATACGGGCTTGCCGGGCACTTGTTTGAGGATCTTGCCGTCCTCGCCCTCCAACCACTGCCAATCGCAAAGCTGATGAATTTTAAAATCGTTGGTATTGAGCAAATACATCGTACCTTCGGGGCAGAATCTATCCGCAACAACGGGGATACCGTTGTAGCTGATGGCTTTGAATCCGCCTTCGATATCCATGGTAGGCAACGCGATCTGCTGACCTTTGTAATATTCCATCAATGCGCGTCTTACTCCCCACGAACAAACGATGAAGTTGACCTTTTCGCCCGATTGTTCTTCGATGGCGTCCATCGCAGTCTGAAGTATGCTTTCGTTGATCGCCCCCGCTTCGGTGACCATATACGGGCGCATTGCAGAATACGTTCTTTCCACGCCGTAAATCGCGTTCTCCGAGAAGATTGCGCCCAAGCCCGTCAACTCCTTGTTGATAGAACCGCTGATGCATACGTTCACGCCTGCCGGCACGGTAGCGGTAGTAACGGCGTCGCCGTCAAAAGTGATCGTCTTATTGAGTCTGTCCACGCCGGTGATTTTACGGTCGACCGCGTCGATGCAATAAGTACCCAAGCCGTCGCAGAAACTGATTCTCATACCCTCGACAAGCCCCGCAACCGTATCCAAAACAACGCTGTTGCCGTTCGTTTCCACAACTTTTGCAATCTTACCCGTACCGTCGCCGAAAAGCATTCTGCCGAAATTGAAAGACGCGCCCTTGATCAACGACTGCATTTCATCGTTGAGGAGGTTCACAAACGCGCCCTCGTTGCTTGCGGAGGCGCGGATCGCCTTATCCGAAATTTCGATCGTGCCGTACAAGTTTTTCAAGCCAAGGCTCAGCTGAATATACGTACCGTCGCTGGCGCTGGGCAAATCCCCCGTTTCCGAACCCGCGCCGATACCGCCGCTGATACCGCAACGCACCGCCTTTTTAACGTCTTTCCCTACGACGTTTGCGCTGGTGCGCTGAAATTGTGCAAGCAAAGGATTTGCCTTGACGTTAAGCGCGTCCGTTACCGCGTCCAAATAAAAAGATTTTAAAGCGTTATCCGCCGTTTGAAGTGTTACCATATTATTTCTCCTTTTTTATGATGATATTTAAAAATTGACCTCCTGCGCCCACCGCCTTAACGGCGGTCGAGCTTCGGTCGGTTATTGAACGGAAGGTTTTTTGAAATACAGCAAAGCCATATTTCCCGCCTCCGAAATATTCGCCGCCTTTTTAGGCGGTGTTGCAAGCGTACCCGCGCCGCCTCTCATCAACGGCGCGCCCGATTTCCCAAGGGACGCAAGATATTCCCCGATGATTTTCAATCGCACGCTTTCATCACGGCACACCTGCGAATACAGCGTTTCCGACGAGTTTGCCTCTGCCCTATCCATCACGACGGACTTTTGCAGTTCCTCCCCCGTTTGCGCCTCGCTTGCGGCATTTTCCGACAAGCCCGTTTTCATGCGCTTTTCCGCAGGCTCCGTTTCCTTTAACGCAGAATTCAACTCGTACACGGTACCTCCGTTTTGTGCAGTTTCCTCCTCCGTCAAAGGAATTGAGGGTTGATTTGTTTCGATGGGTTCTTCGGTCGAAACAGCGATATGTGCCTGCGCGTTTCTGCCTTCCGTTTCTGCAACGAAATGCTCGAAACGCTTGGTTTCCTCCTTTCTCGCCTGCGCGTTCTTACGGAGCTTTTCCGCCCCCGAACGCGCCGTCCCGTCCTCCAAATTCTCCATTTTCCTTTCCAACTCTTTCAGGCGTTGGCTTCTTCTTGTAAACTCTGCCTGCAGTGCGCTGTACGCCCTCGCAAGGGCGTCTACGTCCTTAAACTTTTCAGGTACAGTCGAGGCTGTTTTGTCGGCAGAATTCCCCTCTCCGTCTTGGTTTTTTACCATTTCCTCCGTACCTAGCGTCGTCGCGTAAACGTTCTCCTCTTTTTCCATAAACTCCTCCTTATTCATTCACGGCGATTCCCGCGTTCTCCCCATTTGCGGATAAGCCGTTATTTTTCATTTTTTCATGCGCTTGCATATGCGCGATAAAGCGTTTTTTCACGTCCTCTTTGTTCTTACAGCGCTTAAATTCCGCCGACAGCAAAAATCTCGTATGCTCCTCGATATGCAAAGCATGGTCGTCGTAGACGTCGGGCGTTGCCTCGCCATATCGCATATCGATATTCTCCTCCCCTGCTTTCAAGATATGAAGGGCGGAAATATCCCGCGCGTTTTCGTAACTGCCGAACCCGAACGCCTCCAAAATGCGGTGTTTGTTTTCCATAGTCAGCATACCGTTTTCGTCCGTCAGTAAACCCGCCTCGTACAACTTCATCAAAGTCGCCTTCTTCTCCTCGGGAGTCACCGCCTCTTTCGACTCGAACTGCAAATCGTTGACGTCCAAGTTCGACGCGTTAAAATAATACAACTGCGTCTTTTTGTTTTCGCCCGTCAAAGTCATCAAACGCGCCGTCCCCGCGAACTGTCTATATAAGCGCAAAATTTGTCTGCCCACTTCCTTCAACGCCCTTTCGATACAGACGACGGTCGCCGTCAATCTTGATTCGTCTTGCGACAAAAGCAGTTGCAACCCGGTTGCGCTGGTCACGCGTGCAGGCGTAGAATTTTGGAACAAATCGCTGATACCCGACACCAAAGAAAATTCTTTTTCCAGCCATTCTTCCTCGTCCTTAAAATCGTCGGGCAAGCTTCCGCAATCCAGCATTTCGGGTGCTTTTCCGCCTTGACGGTAAATCAAAATTTTACCGGGCAGTAAGCCTTCTTCCTCCAACTCGTCGGCGTCTACCGACCCGTCCTCGACGGTCAAAACCCCCATCGAAAGTCTGTTCAAAAACTCGTGTTTGCGGTTACGCACGGCATTGTACGCACGCTGAACGGGAATCATTCTGTCGATGATACTGCTTCCGAAAAACGCGCCGGGCAAACGCAAGCAATCCTGTTTTACAAACGGGAAACCGCGCTCGTTTCTCTCCCCGTTGACAAAGGGCAGCACACCCTTATACAACAGCTGTCCGCCCGCCACGATCTCCAACTTACCCTGCGGCGCGTCCACGCTGGGCATCGTATACCGTTCGATTAAGATTTCCCCCTCCTTCAGGTCAGTGAAATTCAACCCAAAGCTCTGTTCGGGCATACGGTGTGCGGAGGGTTCGCTGTACCCCAAAAGTCCCGATACCGTTCTCCCTGTGAGCGCCACGCCGAACTTTTCCTGAATGTACGTAACGGGCACCGCCCTGGCATGAATGACGCTATGTAAGCCGTCGAAATCCTCCGCGTCCATACGATCGGGAAAAATCTCAAACGGAGGCACGACGCTGACCTGCACTTCCCCCTCGTAAACGGGGTGATTTGCCTCGTCAACGGCTACCTGCCTGCCGCCTTTTTCATCCCAGTCGATTTTAAAGAAGGCACAGCCGCAAATTTCCGACCAAGTCGTCACACGGGACGAAATCGCATTCAAGCCGATTCTGTCCTGCACGTAACGAAGTACCCCGGTTGCGAGTTTCGCCGCCTTGACGTCGCCGTCCTCGTCGGAAAAAGCGCGCACCGTCAGTTCGGGCTTCATCTTTTCCAGTTTGGCAATTCTCGAATCGACCGTAGGGGCAATATGATTGAACACTCTGCGCGACTGCCAATAAAACTGCGGATCTTCCTCCACGAGTCCCATAGGCGACACGTCGCAGTACTGATTTCCGCTGTAAAAGTTCAAATTCAACAGCCACCCGTTTTCCACCGAACGGCGTTCCTCTCTGCGTCTGTAAAAATCCTCCGTTACCTCGCTTGCGATACGCGCGTTTTCACGTTCCTCTTGTCTTTTGCGTTCCGCTTCCCCAAAATCGGTATCTTTTAAAACCATCTTATTTCCTCCTATTTTCGTTCGTCTTTGTTTTCTTCACCGCGCTCTTTTTCACCGCGGTTTTTTTGACGGCAGCAGTCTTTTTCTTCTCGACAACGCCCGTCCCGTCCTTTTCCTTTAGCGCCCCCAAAAGCCGTGCTTTTTCAGCCTCCAACTCCTCGTCCGACCATTGTGAAAATCCCCCGTCCGTTTCCGAAGACAGCAATATCTGCACCGCTTTCAAATCGGGCGGCACGTCCTTTTTGATCTTCTTCCGTTTGGTGAGTTTCATCTTTCCGTCCACTTCGGCGTACTCCTCCGTCACCTCCGCGACCTGATAGCCAAGCGCCACTTTCAAAAGCGCCTCTCCGATTTTTTCCTCTTTCTTTTCTTCCATAACTCTCCTTACTTACCCTCCGACGTTTTTGCGTTTCAGCATTCTCACCAACCTCTCCTTGTCCTTTTGTATAACCGTTTTTTGCGCGGCAGCGGGCGCTTTTTTGGGTTTCGTCATCAAGTAATAACGCATTTCGTCCAAGCTGTGATCGTCCGTTTTTCTGGGCACGTCGCCGCTCCCCCAATAATACCCCTTCAGCTCGCTGATCATATTGACGCAAGTATTGAAGATGTAGATATTCGGCAGCCCGTTGTCCTGCTTTAAGTAACTTTTGACCCGCGCGATCCCCGAAAACAAATCCTTTTCCACGTCGGGATTGACGAGTATCCCGCGCTCGTAAAAGAGTTCCACTACGCTTTTGACCGAACCCAAAGTCCTCTGTTTCGCCGCGCTGTCGATCAACGCGCAAATACGCCCTCGGCTGTCCGTATGCCAACCGATCTTTTCGCATATTGTCTTGATCGCATTCGCGTGATAATCGATATCCCTGCCCGCCTCGTAATGCTCGTACACCACGTACACGTTCCCGTCGAAATCCACAGCGTACCAATGCGCGGACAGCGGATTGTTCAATCCGGGGTCGATAGAGATATTGTCCTGCCACTCTTTGGGTACGGCAAACGGCTCGATAACGTGTATCTGCTCGTCGAATTCCGGATACACCAAGCCGGCGGACGCGGAGGCAAACCGTCCGTATCTTCGGGATTGCAAAGTCCGTTCGTCCATACTGGAAGACAACGCCTCCACTTCCCCTTCGTCAAGGTACGGATTGTCGCTCCATTCCATAAACTCATACCATACTTCGGGGTCGTGCCTGCGGTTGATGAAAATTTCGTTGTAGACGAAAGTCAACCCTTTCAGCGGAGTCATCGTCCCGAAAATATCCCCCTTGCGGTCCAATACACGCATACGGCACTCCGCATACACGTCCTCGGGCGGTTCTTCGTCGAACCAAACGAAATCGAGGGATGCGCCCTGGAATTTTTCCCTCCCTTGGTCACAGCTTTTAAAGCCGATGACCGAACTGCCGCCCAGTACGTTTTTCACGCGGATAAAATCGATGATGCCGTGTTCGGGCGCGTCCTTTCTCCCACTCAGCATGACGATATCTTCAATCCAATCCCGCCGCAAATAATGCAATATCTTCTTTTGCGCCACGTCGCGCTGTACCTGTTGAGAAAGGGACACTACCCAACCGCAAACGTTCGTACGGTTTTCCCGATAAGGGTGAATGCCCCTCGCCATATATACGCATTCAACCGCGCCGCACTCCGTTTTCCCCGAACGGTTGCCGCCGAACACCCAGCGATTGCGTTTTTTGCTTTTGTGAAACGCCAACTGTTTCTCATGCTTGATCTCCCCCGTGTTATACGCCGCAAGCGCGTCCCCGTTCTTCCGTTTTTCCAACTCCGCTTCTATGCGGCAAAGCTTTTCTACAATTTCTCTCATATTTACCGCCAAACAGCCAAAAAATCCTTTTGCCAACGCCATATAATGATACAACCGAGTGCACGCCACTTGGAAAATACATACAAAGCGCAAGCATATAAACGGTCATGAAAAAGTTTCTGTCACGGGCGTTTCTGCCCTTCCTTCTGCTCTTTACAACCTGTTTTTCGACGTTTTTGCCCCAACCCGCCAAAAACGTTCCTTTTTCATACGCAAATTCCCTCTCCACCGTACAAGCGACCGCCGAAACGAGCGCGCCCACCGCAGGCGACTATGCCTGCATTTTGTCCGACGACGTATTTTTCTATGCAAGCGCAGACGGCAAACGGGGACTTTTTCTTCTCCCCAAAAGCTACTACGTGCGCCTTTTGGAATACCGATCCGATTACTGTAAAGTGGAATACCAAACGGACGGCGGCAACGCCAAACGAGTCGCAGGCTACGTCCAAACGTCCGCCTTGACCTTTGTCGATTACGTTCCTTCCCGCCCCTATCTTTACTACACTTTCGACTTGCATTACAAGATCGAGGACGCCGAGCAAACCGCTTCTTCCTTCTTGACGGAAATCACCCTTACCTGCGTCTATTACGGCGATTATCTCATCGGGTCGGAACGCTACTGTTACGTTCTGCGCGGCGACGAATTCGGCTACGTTCCCAAACCTCTTTCGCTTAGTTTTGAGGAAAATACCGAATACGCCGACTACCTTGCCTCGCAACAGCCCGCCCCCGAAGTTTCCGCCCCTGCGGACGATACCGCCGAGGGGAAAACTTCCCCCGTGCAGATCGCCATTTTGGTCGCCGTCTGCCTTTTAGTCCCCATCTTGGCGGCGCTGGTCTTGAAACCGCCCCGCCGCGCCCCTTACGAACGGGACGAATGAATTTCAACGCGTACCTGCCTATGCGCAACGGTTTTATGTATCAGCACCCAACGTCCGCCCTGCTTCCACGTAGCGGTGGATTTTTTTGATAAGTTCCACCCCCAGCAACTGCGTTTCAAACACCTCTTTCGTAACGCCCGCCACCGTCAGCATTCCGCTTAACCGCTCCCCCAAGCGCTGTTGGTAACGGAAATACTTTCTCTCGCTCCAAGGCTCGTTTTCGCCGTCTTTCCCCTTTTGCATGGGGATTTTTCTTTTTTTGCCGAAATAGCGCATCTCCACCAAACTTCGGTCGACCGCATTCAGCTTGTCCACCGTCTTTTCGATTACTTCTTTCAACCACAACAGGCAATTTTTACGGAGAATTTCCTCCGCAAGATACTCTGCCAAACTTTGGGTGTCCTTCGGACTGTTATAGGACAGCACCGCCTTGTTTTTGATATGCTCCGCATAATCCTCTCCCACGGTTTTCAATAGCGGATATGCATACAAAACCGTCTTTACGTAATTCTCCAAAAAATATCACCTCTCTCGGTCCAAACGACCCATTATTTTTATCCGATTTTTCTTCCCCTGCCCATCCTTTGTGTCGTCGACGTCGGGTCGAGCAGGTGGGCATATTATGTCACCGTTTCCAAATTTTTCAAGCCCCTTGTGCCAATTTTTTAATGAAAAACACGAACATTTGTTCGCTTTGTACCCGAAACAGTATTTTAAATATGACATATGTATGCCTATTTTACCATAAAGTATCGTTCTAACTTTTAATGCTATATAATATAATATTACTTTAACACGTGCGCCCAGCCCTTATGCTCGCGGCAAAGCGGAACGGTTTGACTTTTACCAAGCCGCTTTTTCTTATGGAAAAGTATGATTTCGCGGCGAATAAGCCCCCTCTTTTATCCAAAGGATAAAAAAATTTCTTTCATTCTATTGACTTTCTTTCCCCGTTCGTGTTATAATAATTTTGTATGAAGAAAATGAAGGCGACAATTTTATGCACCCTGACGCTGACCGCCCTTGCCATGGCAGGCGCGGCGGGTTTTTGCGTGCAAAAACAAGCGCCTTTGACCGCGTCTGCGGCAACGCCCATGACGGAGTTGATTTCCCCGACCTCGTACGAGCAGTATTTGTCTTTATCCTCGCCCACGGACGTTGCGGCAACAGACGGATATATAGCGATCGCGGACGGTAAAACGGTCTACGTATACGACCGCGCGGACGGCGTATACCGAAATTACGTACATACGGACAACGTCAGCAATATCGCTTTTGACGGCGCGGAAAATCTCTATTTCTTATCGGAATTTCAACTGTATAAACTTTCTCCGAAAACGATGGAGCAAACCCCTTTGAATATCGTATGCGGCGGTTTTGCCATAGAGGGCGATCACCTGTATTATTACGCAATGTCCAAGACTGTAATCAAGCGTTATTCCTTATCGTCAGGCACGACGGAAAACGTCGATCTTCGCGGCTCGTTGCAGGACGCATCCCCCCTTACTTGCGGCAAGGACGGGTTGTATTACGTTTGCGAAAACGGGGAACAATACGCATTATACGCAACGGGTAAAACCGCGGCGATCGCAAATTTTGACCAACCTTTACGCTCGATGACGATTGCAAACAATCTGTTTTGCGCCGTCGCCGAAAACGGAAATTTTTACGCCTATAACTTGAACAGCCTTTCCGACAGCGGAACGCCCATCACAACGGCGGAAGGCGGTTATCTTTCCGTATGTAAAAACGGCGACGACGTCTATGCCGTACAAGGCAACTCCGTTCGCCATTATTCGGTGGGAAAGACGGCGTTTACCGATTACGAAATCACTTCTTCGTCCGCCTCCGCGCATCGTCTCAACGGCGCAAATCAGTTATACCTCGCGGAAGACCGTCTGTTTATTGCCGACGACGGTAACGACCGAATTTCCGTATACAATACGGAGAGTAAAAGCTTCGAAGTCGAAATAACCTCGCCCCTGCCCACCCCGTTTTTGACTTCTTACGGCGAAACCTTGCTGGTTTCCTCCGCGCAGGAAACGGTTTTGTACAGCCTTGCGGACAAGGAATACGGCACGGAGCTTCTCCATATTTCCGACGATGAAATAGACGGTAACGTCATCGGCGCGGCGTGCGTATACGACCGTTATTACCTTTTGACGGGCAGCGGTTATTGCTATACCTTAAACAAGACGGACGGCAGTTGGAGTTATACGGAAACGCAAACTTTGCCCTACGCAACGGCGTTCACCGCCGACGTTTACGGCAGCTTGTACGTAGCCTATGACAACGGCGCTTTGTACCGCTATACGGAAAAGACTTTTTCAGGCGCAAACGCGAACGGCGAAAAGCTTTTGGACGATTTGTACGACGTGGAACAGCTTGCGGTCGATTATGAAAACAATTTATACGCACTGACAAACGGCACGCTCACAAAATACGCCTTAAACGGCGGCGTCTACGAACAAAGCGCGGCGTATACTCCCTATTACGGTTTAGTAAAGGACGAAACGCCCAAACTTATCTCGTACGCTTTTGGAGTCAACGACGCATACGCCTATTTCCTTTACGAAGGGAATTATATCGTGAAATCGGACGAATTGCAGATCCCTACCGTCAATCCCATTCCCGTAGGGAACGCGGCTGAACGGGTATTCGGCGCGGAAAACCGCGATTTTACCGTCGTGACGGTTGCAGAGGACGCGATCTTGACCGAATTTGACGTCAACAAACTGCAAGGCGCGACCGAATTCCCCTATATCGCGTTTAAACGCTGTCTTGAAAACACAACGGCGTTGAAGATCGGGGAAGAAAGCGGCTACTCGATTTTAGCCATCGCAAACGAAACGTCCGACTACAAAACCTATTTGGCGCTCAATTCCGCTTGCACGCCGCTGGATAAAAACGACTACCAAACGACCTATACGGAAAGAAAAACGGGCTACCTCACTAACGAGATACCCCTTTACAAATTCCCCTATCTTACCAACCTCTTGACGGTGGCGACCCTGCCCCGCGGCGCAGAGGTAAAATTGCTTGGCGAAATCAATAAACTCGACCATGCCTACTATGAAATCGAATATACTGCGGAAAACGGCGAAACTGTCACGGGCTTTATCCCGCAAAGTTACGTCATGCCGTTTAACGGAATTTCCCCCGAAACGAACACCGTCACCTATGGTGAAACGGAGGATGACAACGACGCAGTTTGGCGTTTTACGTACATCATTTTAGGGCTTGCCGCTATCGGCATTTTGGTGGATTTCCTGCTGTTGTACAAACCCAAAAACAAAGAGGAAAATTAACGCCGTTTACATATTGCGGCGCATAAAATCTTAAAAGGAGGAACGGTTTTATGTCAGATTATCACCCAAGCGTAGACCCGCTAAGTTGTTCGGCTGCGGACCGTTCCGCACGCTTTTAAACACTCACGAGTATACGCTACCCCAGCATTTTCAGACATATTTTTTGGAGGTAGAGTATTATGGAGAAAGAACTTTACGAGCTTTTGCTCGCACAAAATTTTGACGATGCCGGCGACCGCGTTGCAAAGCTTTCCACCGAAGAAATCGCCGCAATTTTAAACGAATTAACCGATGAAAACGAACCGCTTTTGATCCCCTTTTGTCGGGCGATGGAAAGCGACTTGCTTGCCGACGTACTGATCCTTTTGGACACGAGCGTGCAAGAAAAGATCATTTCGGGCTTGCACGACGACGAGTTGGAAGCGGTCATGGACGAAGTATCCGTCGACGACACCGTTGACATTATTGAGGAAATGCCCGAGGCGCTCGTCCGCCGTATTGCGGAACTGGACGACATCATGATGTTGCTCAAAGAGCGCAACTACGCCGTTTTAAAGCCCCTGCTTGCGTCCATGAACGCCATCGACCTTGCCGAAGTTTTCGAAGAAACGGAAAACGATACCGAACTGTTGATCCTTTTCCGTATTTTGCCCAAAGACGTTGCGGCGGAAACCTTCGTCGAAATGGACACGGACGTCACGCAAAGGCTGATCAATAAACTCAGCGACCGCGAATTGAAAGCGGTCATGGACGAATTGTTCTTGGACGATACGGTCGACTTGATCGAAGAAATGCCCGCAAGCGTCGTAAAGCGCGTCCTCGCGCAAAGCGACAGCGAAACGCGCGCGTATATCAACGAATTGCTGAAATACCCGAAAGACAGCGCGGGCAGCATCATGACGATCGAATACGTTTCCCTGCGCCCTACCATGACGGTAGACGACGCATTTGAACGGATCCGCCGAACGGCAATCGATAAGGAAACGATTTACACTTGCTACGTCATCGACCGCACGAACAAACTGCTCGGTTTGGTCACGGCAAAGGATTTGATGCTTGCGCCCAAAACGGCGTTGATCGAAGACATTATGAACGACAACGTCATTTACGCCTATACGGAAGAAGATAAGGAACAAGTTGCGCGTACCATCTCCGATTACGGTTTCCTTGCCCTGCCCATCGTCGACCGCGAAATGCGGCTTGTCGGTATCGTTACCGTCGACGACGCAATGGACGTCTTGCAGGAAGAAAACACGGAAGATATCGCAAAGATGGCGGCTATCACGCCGTCCGACCGCCCCTATCTTAAAACGGGCGTATTCACGCTTTGGCGGACGCGCGTACTGTGGCTGTTGATCCTCATGCTCGGTTCTACTTTCACTTCGCTGATCCTGAACAGCTACGAGGCATTGCTTTCCACTTGTCTTGTGGCATGCGTACCTATGATCATGGGTACGGGCGGTAATTCCGGCTCGCAAGCGTCCGTTACCGTCATTCGTTCCCTTTCTATCGGAGAAATCGAAGCGCGCGACGTCGGAAAAGTAGTCTGGAAAGAACTGCGCACTTCCTTTTTGTTAGGGCTTACCCTTGCAGTTGCTTGCTTCGCAAAACTTATCTTGATCGACGGACTGTTACTCGGCGTAGAAGGGTATACGTGGAAGGTAAGTTTGGTCGTATCCCTTGCCTTACTTTGCACCGTTATCGTCGCAAAGTTGGTGGGCGCGATCTTACCTATCCTTGCAAAACTTTGCAAATTAGACCCCGCAGTCGTCGCAAACCCGTTCATCACAACGATCGTAGACGCCGTTTCGGTCATTTTGTTCTGCTATCTTTCCATCGGTATTTTAGGCTAATCAACGTAAAAAACAAAGGATTTGGAGAAAATCTCCAAATCCTTTTTTATTGCCTGAATTTTTATTCAAAAAGTGGCGTGGACGCGTACCTGCTCCCCTCGTCGGGTAAAACCGTCACAATCGTTTTCCCTCTATTTTCTTCCCGCATCGCCAGCTTTTTCGCCGCTGCGACCGCCGCACCTGACGAGATACCGACGCTCAACCCTTCCGTCTTGCGCAACCAACGCGCCGTTTCAAACGCCTCCCCGTCCGTCACTGTTAAAACTTCGTCATACACCGAACGGTCAAGCACCGCAGGGATAAAATTCGCCCCGATGCCCTGAATGGAATGCGCGCCCGCTTTTCCTTGCGACAAGAGAGGCGAAGCGGCAGGCTCTACCGCCACAACGCGAACTTCAGGATTTTGCTCTTTTAAATACCGCCCTACGCCCGTCAAAGTACCGCCCGTACCGACGCAAGCGACAAAAATATCCGCTTTCCCCTCGGTTTGTTTCCAAATTTCCGCACCCGTCGTTTGATAATGCACTTCCGCGCAAATGGGATTGTTGAACTGGTCCGCCAAAATGGCGTTCGGCGTATCGCGTAAAATTTCCAACGCTTTTTCCACCGCCGCGGACATTCCCTTTTTTCCGTCCGTCAAAACTACTTGCGCGCCGTAATCGGCAATCATTTTTCGTCGTTCCACCGACATACTGTCGGGCATCACAATCACCGCGCGGTAACCTTTTTGCTTGCATACGTACGCAAGTCCGATCCCCGTATTGCCGGACGTCGCCTCGATCACAGTGCCGACCGCTTGCAAACGGCCGTTTTTCTCCGCATCTTCAATAATGGCAAAGGCTACGCGATCCTTGATCGATCCCGCAGGATTTACCCCTTCTATTTTAGCAAAAATGCGCGCATTCAAGCCCGCATCCGTTTTTTCAAGCCGCACAAGCGGCGTATTTCCGATCTCTTTCAACGCAGACATGGTACCTCCGTTAATTTACATACCTCAAAATTTCCGCAGGCGTATCCACGAAAATTTTGCCGCCTTCCCTTTTCAAAAAATCCTTATCGCGAAATCCCCAAGTCACGCAAATACAAGCCACTCCCGCATTTTTCGCCGTTTGGATATCCACGTCCGAATCCCCCACGTACACCGTTTTCTCCGCCGTAGCCGACAGTTCGTTCATCACGGAAAACAGCGCGTCGGGCGCAGGCTTTTTACGAATGCCCGCCGCCTCGTTTTCGCCTACCGCCGCCAACAACAGCCCGTCGAAATAGGTTTTCGCCAAGCTTTTCACGGCAAAGTCCGCCTTGTTGGAGAGCACCGCCGTCTTCACTCCCTTTTCCCGCAAAGAACGAAGTAAGGATAATATTCCGTCGTAAGGAGCGGTTTTGTCCGCACAATGCGCGGCGTAATAACTTTTGAATTCCGCAAGCGCTTCCGCTTGTAAACCTTTTCCTTCCTCACCGACGGCGCGTTCGATCAATTTCGCAATCCCGTTCCCGACAAACGAGCGCACTTCTTCGCGCGTCCTTTGGGGCAGAGAAAATTTCTCAAGCGCCGCGTTGGTCGCCGCCGTCAAATCGTCCAACGTATCCAGTAAAGTTCCGTCCAAATCGAATATCACCGTTTCGTACATGGTATGCCCGTTCCTCAATTCAAAGCCGATTTAATCGCCTCGATCGCCTCCGCGCGACTGTCGCAGCCCGTCTTTACGTAAATGGAGGAAACGTAGTTTCTCGTCGTCCCTTCCGAAAGATTTAAAGCGGACGATATCTGGCGGTTGGTAAACCCTTCGTACATCATCAACGCCACTTCGATTTCACGTTCGGACAACGTAAACGTACGCATCAGCTTGATTTCTCTATCCGCCGCCACGTGTTTCGCCGCGTCCGTAATTCTTCTCGCGATTTTAGAGGGTAAAATGGTATCCCCTTCGTACGCGTTCTTGATCGCGTCGATCAACGCGCCGCCGCCCATATCCTTCAAAAGATATCCGCTTGCGCCGTTGTTGATGGCGTTGAGGATATAGTCGCTGTCGTCAAAAGTCGTTAAAATCAGCACTTTTACGTCAGGGTAACGCGTTTTGATATGACTGGTTGCCACTACGCCGTTCATATTCGGCATACGAATATCCAACAGCACGACGTCGGGGTGGGTAAGGGGGATTTTTTCCAACGCCTCAAAGCCGTCCGACGCCGTTCCGACGACTTCCAAAGCCCCGTCCGTATTCAATACGGCGGCGATTTCGTTGGCGAGCATCGTTTGGTCGTCTACGACCAACACTTTTATCTTCTTTTCCATATCTTCTCCTTATTCTTCCGAATCCCGTGCAGGCAGGCGTTTTCGCAAGGACTGCACGTCCATCGGTAAAGTGATATTCAGTTCAAATCCTTCGCCCGGCTCGGACATAATGAACATTTCACCGCCCAAGCTGCGCGCACGTTCGCGCATGGTCGTCAAACCAAACCCGCTTTCAAACGTTTCGGTATCCAACCCCGAACCGTTATCCGATAAAAGGAAGTGTATTTTTCCCTCTTTAATCTTCAGCTCCAACCAAAAAGCTTTTGCGTTTCCGTGGCGCAAGCCGTTGGATATTCCCTCTTTTAAAGTATTGCAAAGGAAACGGTGTTTCGCCTCCGATACAGTGATATCTTCGATCGAGGAACGAATTTTTATCCCCGTACCGTCCGTCGATTCGTGAATGATATTTTCCATATCGACCTTCAACGTGACGTTTTCCGTTTGTCCCGACAAAAGGTGTACGCTTTCGCGCAATCTTTCCAGCGCATTTTTCGCTTGCAAGTTCGCGGCGATCAGTTTGACTTTCGCCTCGGTGGGATTTGTATCGATGATCCGTTTCGCCGCCTCCGTTTGCATTATGACCGTCGTCATCGAATGCCCTGCCGTGTCATGGATCTCTTTTGCGATGCGCTGACGTTCTTCCAAGGCGGTTACTTCCGCAACGACGGCATACGCTTTTTCCAGTTCTTTTTTACTCTTATCCAGCTCGACAAGCGTCTTATTCAAACGCACGTATTGCCGATAAAAAATCAATATGACCTGCAACGCCAAAAAATGCAAGGTGATCGCGGAGAAAGCACTGAACCCTTTACGTAAAATTTCCACCCCGATGGAGTTCCCTTCCGCAAAATACACCTGCAAAGTATAACTGATTGCAAAAAGCGGTAACGAACCGACGTACATATACAGCGCCGAACGCAAAGTGGCCGCTCCGACGTAAAATTGCGTCAGCATCAAAATATAGAGCAAAACCGAATACGTACCTTCCGTAACAACAACAAAACCGCAAGCCGCGACGATCTCGATCACGTAAAAGACGGTACGGTATTTGTCTTGCCGGAGTACGAATAGCTTTACCCCTTCCGCAACCGTCAAAACGACCGCCGCAATAAACAGTACGGAAAACATAAACCAGTTGCCTTGCAAAATCAAGTTTTCCACGTGCTGTAACAAAATCAACAGTTCGACCAGAAGCAACAACCCGAACAACACCCACTTGGCGATAAACAGCAGGCGTTCCTCATACTGGTTTTCATCGCTACCGAATAACCGCTTAAAATACGCGCGGAGTTTCGCCTCCTCATCTTCGGCGGTAGTCTCTTGCTTTAAATCGGGCGAAACCTCTATTTCGGTCGGTTTCGTTTCCTTTTGTCTTTTTTTACCTTTCCCCACGATTTTCTCCTTTCGGTAAAACGCTTATTCGCCTAACACTTTGCTGATCGAATAATTTTCACTGATTTCCTGTAATTTTCCGCTTAAATAATAGCTGTATACGCCGTTCGGCGCATAAATGATATGATCGCAAAGCAGACGGTTATGCATACTGCAAAGCATTTGCAAATTTTTCGTCATCGTATCGTCTTTCTCCGACGAAACAGCCTCGCCTACGGGATGATTGTGTACCATTACCACCCCGATCGCGTCCTTTGTCAATAAAAATTCCGTGACCGCTTCGGGCAAAATACGCACGGTACAAATGCTGTCGATGGAAAAGCCCTGCTTCTTCATCACCCGTCCGTCCGCGTCCAAAAGATACAAATCCACGACTTCGTACAAAATCGACTGATACGTTCTTTTTACAAAGGGTAAAAATGCGTTGGACGAAAAACGCCCTTCAAACGTTTCTTCCTTTTGGGGTCGGTACAGCGCGTAAAAATGTCCCAAACATTTGAGATATGAGGCAATGTGCAATCCCACGCCGGGCACGGATTGCAAATCCTCCATCGACGCGTCAAAAACGCCTTCGATAGAACGGAATTTATTGAGCAAGTAATGCGCAATCTCGTTGGTGTTTTTCCTCGGCTGTGCGTTATAGAGCAATACTTCCAGCCATTCGTGCTCGGCAAGAACGCCTTGCGTCATTTTTTCATACATACGCTTGCGATGTCCATCGTGTAACGACATAATCCTCTCCCCAAATCCATATCTCAATACATTATATAATGTATTGTAGCACACTTTTCCCCAAATGTCAAAGGGGCGCTCCGAAAAAAATAATTTTTTTCATATTCCCCCTTTATTTTGTTTACCAAAAGAGAAAAAATGTGTATAATAATAGTGTACAATTTCTAAAATTCGGAAGGAAGTGAACAAATGGAAAACGTAATGCAACAATATTTCGACGAAATCGTGAAAAACACCGTTGAAATTTTGAAATTTGACTCCTCATTGAAACCCGCGGAAGAAGGTTGCCCTTTTGGTAAGGAAACGGCGGATTGCTTGAACTACTTTTTAAATCTTGCCGCTGAAATGGGTTTTGAAATCCACAATTACGACAACTACGTCGGCGAAGTGGTTTACGGCGAAGGCGAGCCTTTTGCCATTCTTGCGCATTTGGACGTCGTACCCGCAGGCAGCGGCTGGAAATATCCCCCTTTCGGCGGCGTGATCAACGACGACCTCTCCGCAGGCGGCGTGGCAGGCACGAAAATTTGGGGCCGCGGCGCGATGGACGATAAAACTTCCGCCGTCGTTTGCCTTTACGCTTTAAAAGCGTTGAAAGATCAAGGCATTCTTCCCAACCGCACGATCAAGCTGATCGTCGGTTGCAACGAAGAATCGGGCTGGGAATGTATTGCGCATTATAACAAAGTTGCACAAATGCCCGAAGAAGGATTTACCCCCGACGCAAATTTCCCCGTCATCTATGCGGAAAAAGGCATCTTGCATTTTACCGCGCATTTCCCCATTGACGACGCACCCATGTCCGCGCTGAATGCCGGTGAAAGAGTCAATATGGTATGCGATAACGCTTCTGCGGTATTGACGAGAAAAGCAGGCGGGAAACTCGTTTATTACGAAAATCCCATAGAGGGCACTCGCCTTTCCTATGACAATACGACCAATATTTTACGCGCGTACGGGAAATCGGCGCACGGTTCGACCCCCGAATACGGCGCAAACGCACTGCAAGCGATGCTGTGCTTCCTTTCCACCTTCCACGACGGTTGCAAAAAGGCGTACGATTTGCTGTTTAACGACGCGACGGGCTTGAAAGCTTTGGAGGACGAAACGGGCAAGTTGTCCATGTCCCCCGACCTTGCCGTTTTCGAAAACGGAGTCTTGAAGATCACAACGGACGTTCGTTTCCCCGCGACTTATCCCTTGGACGCGATCACCGAAAAGTTAGACGCATTCGGCGTGGAATACGTCATCGACAACTATCAGCCGCCCATCTACAACGATCCCAACGGGCGTTTGATCTCGACCCTGGTACGGGTCTATAACCAAATCAGCGGCAAAAACGAATCCCCCATCGCCATCGGCGGCGGCACGTATGCAAGAGCTTTGAAATGCGGTTGCGCGTTTGGACCTGAAATTTGTTTTGAAGAAACGACCATTCACCAAGCAAACGAATATATCACTTTCGACCGCATTAAATTGATCAGCGATATCTATTATCATGCGATCAAAGCCATTTGCACCGAAAAATCCAAAACACGCATCGCCGTGAAAAAATACGGCTGGCGCAAAATCGATTAAGCAATATAAAAACCTGCACCAAAGTGCAGGTTTTTTGTTTACAAGGAAAAGAAGTACGCAGGCAAACCGCCCATAACCAGCCGCGAAACGTCCAAAGTAAATTCTTCCAACGATTGCTTGCGGTCGGAATTAAACCAATGGCGGTACGCCATATACATCCCCGCGGTCACGTATTCGGCGGCGACCTCGATTTTTTCCGCGGAATAATCGTTGACGCGGCCGATAAACGACCCGATTTTCTCCTTTAAATATACAACGAATTTGGACACCAACCGAGAATTGCCGTCGATCTTCATGATCAACTCGTAAATATCCAAATTTTTCTTTAACAGGTGCGACAGTTCGACAAATATATCCTCCACGTGTCGAGTCGAAAAATCGAAACTGTCAATCGCGCGTTCAAATTCCTGCGCCAAATCATTTTCCAAATCGTCCAAAATGTCGTATACGCCCGTATAGTAATTGTACACCGTCTTTCTATCCACGTCGGCATTGTCCGCAATTTCTTTCACGGAAATCTTTTCCAAATCCTTTTCCGCCAACATTTTCAAAAATGCGTTGCGGATCGCCTTCTTCGTACGTTGCACTCTACGGTCTTGCTTTTTTACCGATTCGTCCATTTCCACAGCTCTCCCATTATGACATATATGTCCATTATACCACACTTGTGGAAAAAACGCAAGAATTTTAAAGAAAACTTTTTAATTAGAGTATATTGCAACACACGATTAAAGATATACGGCCCGCTTGCGCGAGCCGTATACCTTTAGTGAGAGAATATGAAAAAAGTTTTTCGTATAGTCGGTTTCATCATTTTCCCGTACAATTAAAAGAATTTCGCGACGTTAGACCTTTCCCGATCCTACTTCGTCCGACACACTCCGCCGCGCGGGACATCGCCCCTTTCAAAAGGCATTACGCCTTTTCTACTGTATGATTTTATTCCTTATTTGTGAAATTTATGTGAAAATTATGTGATAGTTTAATGAAATGTTTTCATTTTTGCATTGTTTGTTCATAAATCACACAATGATTGCGTAAAAATGTTAAAACTTATCGAAGGAAAGCCGTATACACTGCCTCGGCAACCCGTAAACCGTCCGCCGCGGAGGAAGTAATACCGCCTGCGTAACCTGCTCCTTCGCCGCAGGGATACAGCCCCTGCGCGCCCACCGATTGCATCTGTTCGTCGCGTTCGATACGTACGGGGGAACTGGTACGGGTTTCCACCCCTGTCAACACGCTTTCGGGATCGGCAAAACCCTTCAATCGCCTATCCATGTCCACGATCGCCGCCTTCAATGCGTCGATAACGGGCAAGGGCAACACCGCGCGAAGGTCGGCGAACGCCGTACCTGCCCCATAGGTAGGATGCACCGCACCAAAACGGTCGCTCGTTTTATCCGATAAAAAATCTTCGACAAGCTGTACGGGTGCGGCATAGGTACTGCCTGCTGCAAGATAGGCGGCGCGTTCCAGTTTCCGCTGAAATTCCACCCCTGCCAAAGGAGAATCGCTTTCAAAATCCGCACGAGTGACCTGCGCGATCAACGCGCTGTTGGCATTTTGACCGTCGCGGGCATAGTTACTCATTCCATTGACGACTACGCCCCCTTCCTCGCTCGCCGCGGGCATTACATAGCCGCCCGGACACATACAAAAAGTAAACGCCGCCCGTTCGGAGGCGTGGGAAACAAGTTTATAATCCGCTGCGGGCAACTGCGTATACGCTTTGCCGTATTGCGCCAAACCGACGCTCGATTGCAAATGTTCGATGCGCACCCCCACGGCAAAGTCTTTCTGCCGCATGGGAATGCCCTTTTCCATAAGCATTTGAAAAGTATCGCGCGCGCTGTGCCCGATCGCCAAAACAACCGCGGATACGGGCAATTTTTCCACGGCAAAACCCCTATTCGGGCATACCGTGTCCGCGTTCAAACGAGAAATCGACACTTCCTCCACTCGGCCGTTGCAGAGAAAAATTTCTTCCAAACGGGTGTGAAAACGGACTTCGCCGCCGCACGACAAAATATATTGCCGCATATTTTTCACCACGGTTTTCAAGCGGTCGCTGCCGATATGCGGCTTTGCCAACCATAAAATTTCCTTCGGTGCGCCAAAACGCACGAAAAGTTCCAAAACTTCGCGGTTCAACGGGCTGTGCGTCTGCGTATTCAGCTTTCCGTCCGAAAAAGTACCCGCACCCCCTTCGCCAAACTGCACGTTGGTATCGACGTCCAGCGTTTTATATTCGATAAAGCGGTCAATACGCTGTTCGCGTTCTTCCACCGAACCGCCCCGTTCAATCAAAATCGGCACGATCCCGTGATCGAGCAAACGAATGGCACAAAACAGCCCCGCAGGTCCGCTTCCAACCACCAAAACGGGTTTTTGGGGCATTTTTTCCTTCGGCAAACGGTCAAAAATTTTCTCCTCTTTTACGGGCGCGGTTTTTGAAAATTCGATCGTATACACGTAACGAAGATTGCTTTTATCCCGCGCATCCAAAGATTTTTTCTTGATAGCAAAATACCCGACCTTGCCGCCGCATTTTTTCTCGGCGAGCTTGATCAGTTCGTTTTCCCCTTTACCGATGGGCAATTTGATATCGGATAACGTTTGTACGCTCATGCTTTTTCCCCGTTCAACGCCGCCGCGACGCGCATCGCGGACGAGTACGCCCACTGTAAATTAAATCCGCCGCAAGGTCCGTCTACGTCTAAAATTTCCCCTGCGAAATATAAACCGTTCACGAAACGGCTTTCCAAATTTTCCGTGACTTCGGAAAGGGAAATTCCCCCTTTTGTCACTTGCGCATAATCAAAACCCAAACTGCCCGTGACCGTCAAATCGAACTCTTTGACCAGTTTCGCCGCCCGTTTCAAATCGCCGTTTGCACGTTTCATCACAGCCCTGCCTACCTGATTGTTGACGATACCGAACAGCAATTCCCCGTTGGATAAATCGGGGAACGCCGCTTGCTTGCGTTGCAAGGCCGCCAAAATATCCCCTTCCGATACGTCGGGTAAAAAGTCCACCGTCAAGCGCACACCGGAGGAAATTTTGTCCGCGATGAATGCGGAAATGCGGAAAACCGCATCCCCCGACACGCCGTAATCGGTAAAAATGACGTCGCCCCGCAAGCCGACTCTTTCACCGTTTGCAAGCGTCGCCGTCAAGCCGCCGTCGCTGACGCGGATTCCTTTCAGCGTTTTCGTGTGGGTAACGTCCGTTTTCAACTGTACGAGCGAGGGATACAATGCGGTGACCGTATGTCCGAATTTTTCCGCCAAAGCATACGCCGAGCCGTCCGAACCGAAATTCTTCGCCGCCTTTCCGCCTGCGCAAAGCACGACTTTTTCGGCAAAATACGTTC
>JAFUIT010000017.1 GCA_017468345.1 Clostridia bacterium | reverse complement strand
CCGCAAAAACACAGCCGCCTGCCCCGTCCGTTTCCACCGCCGTTGCAATACGCGTGGGCAATTGTTCGCTGATGCGGAAATATTCTTCAAACCCTTCGTCCAAGCCACCGTTTTTAGGCAGAGCGCAAGCCCCTACGAAAGGTCGGCTGTACCCGTCGTCGCGAATGATGGTAATCGACGCGTTTTCGCCAAGACAAACGCGTTCCGCCGCCTCGCTTGCCTCTCCTTCCGCTTGCGTATTGCCGATGAAACCGCGTATACGCAAAGCTTTGTTACCGGACACGCCGATCTCTCCGCCGACGCCATCCCCCTTCAGCGAAAGGGAAATTTCCCCGCGCTCGTTTTTCAAACAAGCACTCATAAACGTCATCGCGGAAAGCGCTTTCCCGAACACGTACAACGACGCTTCGGACAAGCCGTGCAAGCGCGCGCCCTCCTTCACGATATCCGTCGTATCGGCAAGCGTCAAGGACACTTGTCCGTCGTAAATCAAAGTACGGAGTAAATTTTTCATACTCACCTCTTTTGCGCCAAAAAGACGATCCGATCGCTTGACGCCTTATCTTCTCCAAGATATCCTTCCACTTCCAAAGTTTCAAAGCCGTTGGCGTTGAGCGCGGAAAGAATTTCATCTTCCTCGTATATATACTGCCTATGCGTTTCGTCCAAGCGTTGATATCCGCCATCCTCGCCCTTTACGAACAAAGTGACCTCCATCGTCACCCCGTCCGTTTCCGCGCGGTGGAAGTTGAAATAGGTCACGTCCTCGCGATCGTCCACGGAAACAGTATTTGCAATTTTTTCTTCAAATTTCTTTTTCGAGCTGATATCGAATAGGAAAATTCCACCCTTTTTCAGCGCGCCTCCGACGTTTTTGAATGCCGCGTTCAATCTATCCTTGGGGATATAGTTGATACAATCGTTGATCGCCGTCGCAAAATCGAAACGCTTGGGCAATTTCATCTTGGAAATATCCCCGAGCAAATATTCCCCGCGCACCCCTTGTTTCATCGCCGTTTCCTGCGCAAAATCGAGCATTTCGGGGGAAACGTCCAGCCCCGTCATTTGATATCCGTGCTTTTGAAAGGCGCGCGTAAACCAACCGCCGCCGCACCCGACGTCCAGCCCTGCGCCCAACGAAAAGCGCGACAGTTTCATAATTAAATACTGCGACCAGTTTTCATAGCCGCAGTCATCGTTGAGATATTCGAACCATTTTGCAAGGTGGCAATATGCCTGTTTCTTCCCCATGGTAATACCTTTCTGCTCAATCCTTATTATCGTACAAAGCGAGGCGGTTTTGCCTCGCTTTGTCTTTGCCCGATGTTATTCCCCAAGCATTTTGGGAGGTTTTTTCGCGCGTTTTTTCTTGCCTTTTACGTCCTCCTCCTGCAACGCGCGTTCGCGTTCGTCGAACTGACGGTTGTATTCTACGTAGCGCAAATCGTTTTTATGTTCTTCCGCATAAGCCTCCGAATCTTCCACGATGTTTTGCTTACTTTCACGCAATCGTTTCAAGTCCTCACGCGTAAATGCCTGCGGCAATTCATATACTTGTAACGAGTCGTCGATCGGCTTGATCGGACGCGCTACCAAACGGGATTTGCCGTGCGACAAAATCATACGCTGATATTCGATAGACGACGCACTGTCGTCCCCGGTAAGCTGCGACGAACCGTCGCGGTTGTAGATACCTCTGCCCACCTTTGCGCCTTGGATCTTCGGGTTGATAAATTTATCGAATACCCACTGTGCAAAATCCAACCATACGAGCAGCGTATATGCAAGCCCGAACAAAATGAGTATGATGACCGCCATCGCCGTAATGAACGAACCGCCGATCAAGAACAGCAGGTAAGGAATAGCAGCCAAAGCGCCGAAGAAAATCGTTTGCGGCAACGTACCTACGGATATCAAAAACGAATTTTTAAACATTGTGAAGAATCCCATTTTGTAGTTTACGCCAAGCGCGATCATCCAAAGGGACATCATTACAGCAACGGAAATGAACAAATAACTTGCACCCTGCGATATGCGCAACCAAATAATCTCCGTTTTGCTTACCACACCCGTCGCGATGGTATACGCGGAAACGTTGATCATCGTCTGACAGAAGAACAAAACGACGCAGAAAAACAAAGCCGTTTGCAATGCGTTTTTATAATTGAGTTTTACCCCGCGCCAAAAATCGTTGGTAACGAAAATACCTTCCGTCCAAACCATATTACGAACGACGTACATACCGCCCGAAAGCCCGACCGACGCGACTATGGACGCCAACGCGATCCCCGCATACATCATAAATCCCGATTGCAACGTCAAACGTTCGGACATACCTTGCAAACCGGGCATTGCGGGATACCCTACGCCGAGGTTCGCGCCGAAGGGATAAATAATGCCGTTGTTGTTGGAAAGCAATACGCTGATCAAAATGACCGCGATCAACGGAATAAAGAAAACCAACGTCAAAAGGTTTACTTTTACCAACTTCCAAAAATTCCCTTTAAATATATCCCAAAACAACTGCCAACGGTTGGTCGGCAAAGTACTTCTTGCGTATTCTTCACTCTTTTCCTTGCCTTCCAGCATACGGGCGATCAGCCCTTTCTTTTGTTGTGCCATTCTTTCACTCCACTATTCTCTTTGTCCGTCGATATATACCCTTTTTCGAGCTTTCTCAAACAAGAAATATTTTATCGCGGGCGCGTTCCTACCTATTTTACTACAAAATTGTGATTATTTCAAGGAATTTTCGAAAAAAAATGAAATTATTTCGATAAATATTTTATTTACCTGCTATTTGTTGTGAAATTTTTAGAAAAAATCTTTGACATTTGCGTAATTATATGCTAAAATAAATTCGTTAAATAGAGGAGCGGAAGAACATCAGTACCTCACCGTCAGTAATTTTCAGGCAAAAATTACGTCAACAGCGGTTTGGGAAAGGGTATCTCCGCCGAAGCGTGAAGCTCGCCTGCTTTATGCTGGGCATACGGGAGAACACCCGTATGACTGTCACCGTCCGTGATGAGCTATTTAGTGTTAACCCTTGCGGTTTATTTTACACTAAACATTTTGCTTTTTAAGACGGGACGCTTCCGTCTTTTCTTTTTATCACATTGGGATTTTTTATCTAAAAAGGAGATTTTTAACTTATGAAACAGTACAACGTCGGCGTCATCGGCGCAACGGGTATGGTCGGTCAGCGTTTTATGATGTTGCTTTCCGAACACCCTTGGTTTAACGTTACCGTACTTGCGGCATCCGCGCGTTCCGCAGGGAAAACTTATCAGGACGCCGTGGGCGATAAATGGGCTTTCTCGACTTCCATTCCCGAAAAATACACGAACATGGTCGTAATGGACGCGGAAGCGGACATGGATAAAATCGCGGCAAGCGTCGATTTCGTCTTTTGCGCCGTCAATATGGACAAAGCGAAGATTCGAGCGTTGGAGGAGGCGTATGCAAAAAAAGAAGTACCCGTCGTTTCCAACAACTCCGCGCACCGCTTTACCCCTGACGTACCCATGGTCATTCCCGAAATCAACGACGACCATATCGAAGTTATCGCGTCGCAAAAAGCCCGTCTTGGCACAAAACGCGGCTTCATCGCAGTAAAATCCAACTGCTCGTTGCAGTCCTACGTTCCCCTCTTGCACCCGCTGAAAAAATACGGCGTCAAAGAGGCGGTGGTTTGCACCTATCAAGCCATTTCCGGCGCAGGCAAAACGTTTGCAACGATGCCCGAAATCGTGGATAACGTTATCCCCTATATCGGCGGCGAAGAAGAAAAGAGCGAAAAAGAGCCCCTTAAAATTTGGGGCAATATCGAAAACGGCGAAATCGTTTCCGCAAGCGGACCTGCCATCACTGCACAGTGCTTGCGCGTACCCGTTTCCGACGGACAT
>JAFUIT010000016.1 GCA_017468345.1 Clostridia bacterium | reverse complement strand
TTAGAAGGAAGGGATGGGGCTACAGTGGTGGCAATTCCAGATGTCGGCTACGAATTTATAGGCTGGTCGGACGGGGTACAGACGGCAACGAGAACGGACGTTGACGTGCAAGCGGATATGTCTGTTACTGCCAATTTTCAGATTATTAAAAAGGAGTGTGCCTTTACCTATATAGTGGAGGGAAACGGCGGAAGTATTCAAGGGGAAACGAAACAAACGATCGTCGAAGGTACGTATGGTTCTACAGTGACGGCAGTTCCAGACGAAGGATATAGGTTTGTAGGCTGGTACGACGATACTGGGCGATGGGCGTCGTGTGTAAGTGAGCAGACAAGTCTTACGCCTTATGCGTATTGGTGGGATGATTCAACCACGTATTACGCGCGCTTTGAATTGATAGAATATACTTATACGTATAACACGACAATCGGCGGAAGGCTTAAGGGGGAAAGAACTGGACAGGATTTGAGCAGTATCGTAAATACGGTTTCGATACACAACGATTATACTTCTGAAACGATAACGGCGGTGCCTGAAGATGGATATTATTTCGTTAGATGGTCAGACGGAGTGCAATCGGCGGTGCGGCAGGATAAGAACGTATATTCCGATTTGGAAGTAACGGCGGAATTTGTCCATTACAGCAAATTTACATATATAGTGGATGGCATAGGCGGAAGTATTGCAGGTGAAACGTATCAAGAGGTCGTGGATGGAAATTACGGCTCTACAGTGACGGCAGTTCCCGACGAGGGATATCGGTTTGTAGGGTGGTACGATGCTGCTGGTCAGTGGGCGTGGTGTGTAAGTGAGCAGACAAGTCTTACTCCTTACGCGGATGGGTGGTATAATTCAACCACGTATTACGCGCGCTTTGAATTGATAGAATAATTTTAAGCATGTAAAAAATTAAGTTATGAACTCATAGATGACGGTTGACCTTTTTGAAATTGTATCAAAATTGGTTATCTTACACAAAAAATAGGCGATGCCCAAATAGGGCGTCGACTATTTTTCGTTACGCACGAACATGAAGGGACTTGAGGGTGGGAGCCGTTTTGCGAGAGCAAAACGCTTTGCCTTACGAAAATTAGATAATGGTAAACTTGACGGCAAAGGCGGCAATTGATAATTGCCGAGCGGGGCGCGCCGCTAAAGGCGCAAGTCCCTTCATTCTACAAAAAAAGAACACCAAGCGGTGTTCTTTTTTTAACGTTTAATATTTAAGATGTCATCGGCGGAACAATTTAAGAAAGTGCACAACTTTGATAAAGTGGATAAAGAAGGCTGTATTCTACCCGACAAATATTGTGAAATCGTAGGACTGGATACACCGATTGCTTTTGCAATTTCGGTTTTTGTTTTTCCCGATTGCTCAATTTCTTCTTTTAAGTTTTTGCTGATAATTTCGTCTAAATTCATTTCCATAACTTTATTATATTAGGTGACACTTAATTTTTCTTGACTTTTAGGTAATACCTAAATATAATATTGTATAATGCGGGTGAAATTATGGATAAAATTTGTTCTTTTTTTGGACATCGACAAATAATGGATGCGGAAGAATTGCGTAAAACGGTAACTTTTTTGGTGGAAAGGTTGATTGTGGAAAAGGGATATACTATATTTTTATTCGGCGGATTTGGAGAGTTTGACGAATTGTGTTATAATATTGTTTCTCATCTAAAAGAAAAATACCCGAAGCTAAAAAGAATATATTGCGTGCGCGATGAAAAATATTTGTTAGAGCGCAAACGCCCTGCCTATTTGCGCACAACGGATTATGAGGAATTTATATATTTACCTTTGTCTTTTGATTATTGGTATACAAGGATATACTATCGTAATTGCGAAATGATAGAAAGAAGTGATTATATAATTTTTTATGCGGAAAATAGAAAGGATAGCGGAGCATATAAAGCGTTAGAGTACGCTAAAAGGCACAAGAAAGAAGGTGTGAATATATTTTATGAAAAAAATGATAAATGAGTATTGCTGGGTTTAAGTCAGTAGTAAATCAGTTTACAGCAAAATCGTTCGTAACATACAAAAAAAGAGAACGCCATGTTGGTGTTCTCTTTTTATATACTATTTCCCGTAAATCTAATTTAAAAGAATAATTGCAAAGTTTAGATACCCTGCAAACGTTACCCAAAGAAGATAGGGCAACTGTAACCAAGCGGCGGCTTTGTTGATTGGATAATACTTGATAATCGTAATTATAATCGACAGCCAAAGCGCTACGAGAATAACAAAAGAAATAATAAAGGCTTGCATATTAAAGAAAAATATGCTCCACGAAAAATTGAGTACAAGGCTGACCGCATAGACGAAAAGAGCGTCATCTTTCTTGTTAGAATCGCTTGTGAAAATCATTGCCGCGCTAATGCCCATCAAGATATATAATATCGTCCAAACCACTGGAAAAAGCCAGCCGGGGGGCGATAATGGCGGTATATTGATTTTGTCGTAAATATTCATATTGTTGGCTGTTGCCAAAGCCGATAAGCCACCGACGGTTAAAGCGAGTAAAATTGAAAAGACGTAAGATTTTACTTTTTTCATATATTTATTATACGCGACGCGCACTTAGAATATGTGATTTAAAAGGAAAAGGTGTATGGAAAACAAAAACTTTTTTCAGCTAAATCTGCCTATGTCGGAATAAGTCCGCTGATATCGATCTTATCGAGCAAAACGCGATTTCATAATTGCCTTTTCTACAATTCTATGCTATAATGGATATGTGAGGTAGTTCATTATGATATTTAAGGGCGTAAGTAAAACATTTTTACTGATCAATGAAGACCAGTATAACACTATTGGCGCGTTTTGGGATGAAATGGCGTTGTTATACGGACTTGAAAATCTTCAAGGCTTAGGGTACGGTTGGAATGGCAATACAATGGAATATGCGATAGGATTAAAAAACGGGGAAATAGCAGGAGCAAACGTAAATATTACGTTACCCGACTCCGATTGGATGACGGCAAAAGGCAAAACCGAAAACCTTAAAGAATTATACGACAAAATATATAAGGACGGCGCTTTGACCTACGAGATAGAAACGTTTTATGAGAACGGGGATTGCGTTGTCAAATATTATAGGAATTGCGAAAAACGTTAAAATTGTCTCCATTTTTCTATGTTTTTTTGCATAGACACTTCAAGCGATTCTTTAAGTGTGAAAATAATTGACATTTATTGCTGAAATTGGTACAATATTATTAGAAACAAACTACCGTTTAGATATAAAACAAAAGATACAAGGAAAGGAGCGAAATATTTTATGTCTATTGCAGAATTTTGGAGTCAAATGACGGCAAATCCGTTATTGTTCGTGGCCGTAATATTAACGCTCGGCGTTATATTGGTAAACGGTTGGACGGATGCGCCGAATGCGATTGCTACCTGCGTCGTGACGAGATGTATGAAACCGAAAGCGGCGATCCTTATTGCGGCTGTGTTTAATTTTCTCGGCGTTTTCATCATGACGCTCATTAACGCGACCGTTGCGGAAACGATCACGAAAATGGTGGATTTCGGAAGCGACCCCGACCAAGCGATCGTAGCGCTAAGCGCGGCTTTGTTTGCCATTGTTTTATGGGCGACGCTTGCATGGGTATTCGGTATTCCCACAAGCGAGAGTCACGCTTTGATCGCAGGTCTTACGGGCAGTGCGATTGCACTCCACAACGGGTTTGGCGGCGTAAACGGTGCGGAATGGGTAAAGGTCATATACGGTATCGGTATTTCCGTCGTACTCGGTTTTGGGTTGGGTTGGCTGACCTGTAAGTTGGTTACGAAAATTTGCTATGATATGAACAGACCGAAAACGGAACCGTTTTTTAAAGGCGCGCAAATTGCAGGCGCGGCGTCTATGGCGTTTATGCACGGCGCGCAAGACGGTCAAAAATTTATGGGCGTTATTTTGCTTTGCGTATATATGTCGAACGGGCAATCGTTGCCGTCGGATATAAATATACCGATATGGCTTATGCTTGTTTGTTCCATTATTATGGCGGCGGGTACGGCAATCGGCGGTAAAAAAATCATCAAGTCCGTCGGTATGGATATGGTAAAGCTTGAGAAATATCAAGGTTTTTCGGCGGATATTGCGGCGGCTGCGTCCCTCTTGTGCTGTTCGGTTTTCAGCCTTCCCGTTTCCACTACGCACGTAAAAACCACGTCCATTATGGGCGTCGGCGCGGTCAAGAGAGTATCGGCTATCAATTTCGGGGTCGTCAAAGAAATGGTGTTGACGTGGATATTGACTTTCCCCGGATGCGGACTTGTAGGCTTTTTAATGACGAAATTATTTATGTTCATATTCTAACGAAAAAGGAGATATAAAAATGGCAAAAGGCGATAAATTTTATTTTGAGAACTTTGTAGCAATTACCGAACTTTCCAAAAACGCGGCAAATTATTTGGTAGATTGTTTTGAAAATTACGATGCAAACAATATCGAACAAATGCTGAAAACCATGCACGAGATCGAACATAACGCAGACGTAAAGAAACATGAAATGCGCGAAGCGCTTGCAAAAGCGTTTGTAACGCCCGTTGACCGCGAAGATTTGGATATGCTCAGCCATCAGCTTGACGACGTTGTCGACTTGATTGAAGAAGTATTGCAGAAATTCTATATTTACGATATAAAGACGATGGACGCGCCTGCTGTTGATTTTGCGAAAAACATCGTAAAATCCTGCGATATTCTTTGTGAGATTATGAACGAGTTTGAGAATTTCAAAAAGTCTAAAACCATTCATTCCCTTATTATCGAATTGAACGACGTGGAAGAAGAATGCGACAAATTGTATTTATCTTCTATGCGTGCGTTGACGAAAAAATCGGCGGACGTACTTGAAACGGTTTCTTGGCGTAAGATATACGAAAGCCTTGAAGCGTGTGCGGACGCTTGCGAAAACGTTAGTGAATGCGTCGGCTCGGTTATTATGAAAAATACCTAATTTAACCTTACAGGTTCGAATTATGTTGCCTAACTTATGTAAAAGCACAGTGCAAAGTGGGGAATAATAATGAGTAAAAACGAGCAAGACAAGCCGCCGATCGGCGAACGAATAGAAGATACGCTGGACGAAGCGCTCTATCGGGCGCAAAACGCGATCTACGGCGAGAAAAAAGGGAGCGACGACGTACCGTATACGATGGAAGATCCAAGCGGTTTCCGCCGTATCAATAAACACACAACGAGGCGCAATCTGGCGCTAAAGTTCATACGGCTATTTCGTCGAAAATAACGAAGTAAATGCAAAAGGCAGAATGCAAAATTCTGCCTTTTGTGTTTTTTGTTGTATAAAGCGTATATAAAGTGATATTACGTACCGCAATAAGATAAATTATATTTCCTCAAGGGCTGTTTTTTTCGTTTATTTAATTTACTTTTGTGAAAGAAAGGTTTATAATGGAATTATAATCTTATAAATTTACGGAGACTACAAATGAAAAGATTGAAAAAGATCGCGATGGGACTTTTGGCTGTATTGGCGACGGGGACGATGATGCTCGGCGCTTCGTGCAGTGCGTTGGAAAATTTAGGGATCAGCCCCGACCTGCTTGATAAGCTTGGATTGGGCGGCGGGCAATCGACGGAAACGTCGGATTCCGTACCTGATGAGAAAGAGGACGGTACGCAGACGCCTGAAAAGGAAGAATACGAAGTGATCACCATTGCCGAGGCTTTGGAGCTTTGCGGCGAAGAAGGGAATATTACAACCGAAAGATATTATCTCCGCGGTATCGTTCAATCGATTACCAACTCGCAGTACGGCGCGATGGTCATTTCGGACGATACCGGAACGATCAGCGTTTACGGTACGTACAGCGCTGACGGCTCGATCGGGTATGCAGAGATGGCGGAAAAGCCTTACAAGGGCGACGAAGTTTTATTGCATTGTATCCTTCAAAATTATAACGGGACGAAAGAGGTCAAAAATGCAAGATTGATCGAATTTGTTTCCAACCAAGGCAACGTGGATGAGACGGCTTATACCGAAATGAGCATTGCCGAGGCAAAAGCGGCGGAAGAAGGCGCGAAAGTAAAAGTGGACGGCGTCGTTGCGCGTATCACTTATGCAAACGGCATGAAACCCAACGGCGTGCTTTTGGTAGATGAAACGCAGTCCATCTACGTATTTGACGGCGATCTTGCAGGCAGAGTGCAGGTGGGCAACCAAGTGACCATTTTGGCGAACAAGACTTATTGGGTATTAGAGAAAGAACAAGCGGCGGCGGACAAACACGGTTACAAGGGTTGTAACCAGCTTGCGGACGTAATCCTTGTTTCCAACGATGAAGGAAACCACGAATACGATAAGGATTGGATCACGGAAAGCACGGTGAAAGAGATTGTAGACAATCCCGTGTCAAATGACATTACTTCTACGATATATAAGGTCAATGCGCTGGTAAAAGAAGTGCCCGGTAAGGATTTTACCAACTACTATTTCTTCGATATTGACGGGGAAACTGGTTCGTATGCATATTCGCAGTGCAGCGGCGACGACTTTGAATGGGTACGCAAATTTGACGGTAAAATTTGCACCGTATATTTGACGGCGTTGAATGCAAAGAGTTCCGATTCGGCTTGTTTCTACCGTTTCCTGCCCGTTGAAATCGTGGACGAGGGGTATGCCTTCAACCAAGCGGACGCGGCGAAATTTGCGGTGGAATATTACGGCGTGGATCAGTTTGCGGAAACGTACATGGCAGATCCCGCGCTTGTCTTAACAAACGAAGTTTCCTCCCAGCTTTTGGGGATCGAAGGCGTAACTGTTTCGTATGAATCGAGCGACACGTACGTGCTCTATTTTGAAACGGTCGACGGCGTGACGACGATGCATTGCGCGACGGAAACGGTGGAAGGAGAGACGGAAGTCGTCGGCGGTACGGCAGTCGTTACCGTCAAAGCGGTTTACGGTGAATACGAATACAGCGAAAACGTAACGGTCAACGTGAAAAAACCGGTCAAGATCCCTTCGATCACGGTTGCCGAAGCCATTGAAGCGACTGTGGACAGTACAGTGACCGTGCGCGGTATCGTAGGACCTTCGGTCGTTAATAAAAACGGGTTCTATCTCTTTGGCGACGACGGTAGTATGATTGCGGTCCTCGTGGATTCGATGGATGCTTTTGCCGATTTGGAAATCGGGCACAAAGTTGTGTTGGAAGGCATGAGGGAGCGTTACGTGAAAGACGATACCGCCGCATATGCAGGGCAAAGCTGTATCGTAAACGCGAAAATTTTGCTTAACAATTACGGCTCACATAAGTATTCCACGGAAAAATTCGTAACGGACAAGACGTTGGCGGATTTCGATGTTTTGGACGGTACGGTGGACTATTCGACGACGGCGTTTATTTTAAAGGCGACGGTCAATTACGTAGAAACGCCTTATTATACGTCGTTGGATCTTACTTGGAAGGATGAAGATGGCAACGTAACGAAGGCGTCGCTGTATATGGCGAACGCAGGACAGTACGATTTCTTGGCGAAATTTGCAGGACAGGAAGTGACGATGGAAATCGCCGCTTGTAACTGGAACGACAAATCCTACTGGAGAGGTTGCGTCCTTGCGGTATATACGGAAGACGGCAAAATTTTAAATGAATTGAACTTTAATACGGTTGCGTAAAATAAAGATTGGACGGTAAAGAGAATGAGTTTTCAACATGAAGGTTTGTTTCAAAACGTATTACAGGCGCGCGGCATCATGGACGATGCCGTCCGCTTTGTGACGGAATGTCAGCTGAAAGACCGTGAACTTTGGTTACGGTTTGCGGAAGTGTTTGAAACGAAAGAGGATTCTGAACTCGGCAGATGGCGTGGGGAATATTTCGGCAAGCAAATGCGCGGCGCGGCGCTTGTTTACGCATATACGCAGGACGAGGAATTGTACGGCGTCATGACGGACACGGTACTGTCGTTGCTTGAAAAACAGGACGAACTTGGCAGATTTTCCACCTATAAAGTGGAGGAAGAATTCCGCGGCTGGGATATGTGGTGCAGAAAATACGTTCTTGTCGGTATGCTGTATTATTACGAAGTATGCAAAGACGAGGCGTTGAAGGAAAAAATCCTTTCCGCTTGCCGTAAACATCTTGATTATATCTTGGAAAAAGTCGGCGGGGACGAGGGCAAGATCGCGATCACGGCTACCTCGCACTGGTGGGGTTGCGTCAATTCTTGTACCATTTTAGAACCCACGGTGGAAATGTACAAAAAAACGGGCGAACAGCGGTATTTGGATTTTGCCGAATATATCGTTTCGACGGGCGGTTGCAGTGATTGCAATTTGGTCGAACTTGCGCTGGAAGGGGAGTTGTCTCCCTATCAATATCCCGTGACGAAGGCTTACGAAATGATGTCTTTCTACGAAGGTTTGCTTGCCTATTACGAAGTGACGGGCGAGCGAAAGTGTTTCGACGCGGTTTGCCGTTTTATCGAGGCAGTTGCCAAGACGGATATTACGATCATCGGTTGTGCGGGTTGCACGCACGAACTGTTTGACAATTCGGTCGCAATGCAGACGGAATATCACGAAAATATTATGCAGGAAACCTGCGTAACGGTCACTTGGATGCGCGTGTTGAGAAGACTGTATCAGTTGACGAAAGATACGAAGTATATCGACCGTTTCGAGGTGTCGGCGTATAATGCGCTGTACGGTAGTTTGAATACCGAACTGAACGAACAGCTGTGCATGGAAACGGGAAAATACTGCAAAGCGATGGCGTTTGACAGTTACAGTCCCTTGTACATGAATACTCGCGGCCGCGGTATCGGCGGATATAACGAATTTGCAAGCGGCGGTTATTACGGCTGCTGTCTTGCGATCGGCGCGTGCGGCGTTGCGTTGCCCCCTTTGACGGCGGTGATGCAGGGCGACGACGGCGTGTACGTCAACGGTTTATTCGAGGGAACAGCCAAAGTCAAAGACGACGACGGCAAAGACGTGACTTTGCATTTTGACAGTAAATATCCCGCAAACGGCGATGGAAAAATCACTGTGGAATGTGAAAATTCTTGCCGATTGACCTTGAAGATACGCAAACCCGATTGGTGTGAAGATATGACGGTCAACGGCGTATGCGCAAACGAGGGGTATTACACGCTTACGGCGACCTATCAGTCGGGCGAATGCGTGGAAATTTCGATGAAAATTACGTTGAAAGCACGTCGTTTGAATGGTAAAATCGCATTTACATACGGTGCGCTGACTCTTGCCACGGACGAACAAAAATCGGCACGAGAATTGCAAAAAACCGTTGCGGTAAACGAACCGCTTACGTATCGCGTTTTGCCGAGTGCGCAAGGGGAGCTTCTTCGCGTTGAATGCGACCTTGCGGACGGGGATAAGCTGATTTTGGCGGATTATCAATCGTGCGGTAAAAAATGGCTGTCGGATAAGCCCTTAATGACCGTTTGGTTTAACGGCGAAGAAAAATAAAAGGTAAGGACAAAACAATGGGCGTCTTTAACGGAGCGAAATGGATATGGGTGGAGCAAAATGCAAAACCCGATACCTACGGCGAATTTTATCAGGAATTTATATGGAATGGCGGACGTACTGTCTGCCATCTTTCCGTTGACGGCGATTATACCCTGTTTATCAACGGAAAGTTCGTCGCAAGCAATCAATACGGCGATTTCGAGTGGTATAAATCGTATGATACGGTGGACGTTACTCCGTATTTATCGGCAGGCGTGAATAAAATTGCCGTTCTCGTATGGTATTTCGGTACGGACAGCCAACGCTATATAAAAGCGCAAGCGGGTTTGATTTTCGAGGTAAAAGAAGCGGGGCAGGTACGCGTTGAAAGCGGAGAAAGTACTTTGTGCAGGTACAGCCGCGCCTATGGACAAGGGCGAAAAAAGGAGATTACCAAACAGCTTGGATACAGTTTTTTATACGACGCAACGAAAGAGGACGATTGGTTAAACGGGAGTTTAGAGGGCTTTGCGTATGCGGTCGCCGTGCAAAAACAATGCCGTCTCGTACCCCGTCCAAATGAAAAATTACAACTGCTTGCGCCGCCGCAGGGCAAAACGGTTTGTAAGCAGAGTGAAACGCGGTTTGTGATCGATTTAGGGTCGGAAACGGTGGGGCTGTTGTCCTTTTCGTTTACTTCCTCGGCGGAACAAAAAATTGTGATTTCTTACGGCGAGGATTTGCAAAACGGCGGCGTGCGCCGTTTGATCGGGGATCGGGATTTCAGCGTGGAATACGTTGCGAAGAAGGGGCAAAACGACTACGTCCATTATATGCTTCGCTTGGGGTGCCGTTATTTGGTGATGGAATGCGAAAGTCCCGTTGACCTGCATTATTTGACGGTTATTCCGCAGGTTTATCCCGTGAAAGTGAAACCGTATACGGCGAAAGACGAACGAGCAAAAGCGATTTACGAGCTGTGCGTCAACAGCTTAAAACTGTGCATGATGGAACATTACGTCGACTGTCCTTGGCGTGAACAATGCCTCTACGCTTTTGATTCCCGTAATCAAATGCTGTGCGGATACGAGGCGTTTGAAGGCGGCAACGCCGCTTACGCACGATCGAATTTACTGCTGATGAACGAGGACAGATATCCAAGCGGATTGATGTCGATTTGTTATCCTTGCGGCATGGATATGACCATACCTTCTTTCTCGCTGTACTATACGTTGTCGGTGAAGGAATACGTGGAATATACGGGCAACACAACCCTCGTAAGGGCGGTATTCCCCCGTATATGCCGATATATGGACGCGTTTTTGTCAAATCGCAAAAACGGTTTGGTGTATCGTTTTAAAGGGGCGGAAAATTGGAACTTTTACGATTGGTCCAAAGGTTCGGATGGGCAATTCCTTGAAGAAGAAAAATCACTGCCTGACGCGCAGATCAATATTTTGACGATTATGGCGCTTACTTGCTTGCGCGAAATTTGTTTGCGCGCCGATTTACCTTATCCTTATCAAGGAGTCGAGCAAGAGCTGAAACAACGCACGCGCGAGGCGTTTTATGATGACAAAGAAGGGGCGTTTTCCGCGATAGCAGGGGGGCAGGTATTTGTTGAAATCGTCAATGCATTGGCTGTGCGATTTGATATTGTTTCGGGGAAAGAGGCGGAAAATATTTGCGAAAAGCTTGCAGCTAAAGTTTGGGAACAAAGTTCGCTTAGTATGAAATGCTTTACTTACGATGCATTATTGAAAACGAATAAAGAAAAATACCGCGACGCAGTACTGTCGGATATTTATGCAAATTATGACAAGATGCTTGCCGAGGGGGCGACGGCAACATGGGAAACGATGGACGGCGCGGCTGCTTTTGAAAACGCGGGCAGTCTTTGCCACGGCTGGTCGGCGATCCCCGTATATTATTTAAGGAAATTGAACGTGATCGAATAAAGACGTCGAAAACAATGAATAATGACACAAATTTGTTAAAATATGCTATTGACATTAGATAAATTGTAAGTTATACTTACAATAGGATGGTTAATAGGCTTTTTAAGGAGGATACCATGAAAAAATTGATCGGTATTTTATGCGGAATTTTGTTTGCATTTTCGTTGGCGGCTTGTGAAAACTTGAATTTACCTTTCGGTAAATCGAGCGAAAGCACGCAAAGCGAAGAAATATCCGAAAACAATTCGGATAACAATTTGGATAATTCCGACCAAACTTCACAAACGCCTGAAACGCACGTACATACTATGACGAAAACGGCGGCGAAAGCGGCTACATGTGAAAAGGAAGGCAATATCGCTTACTGGTATTGCGCGGGATGTGAAAAGTATTTTGCGGACGCCAAGGGCAAGGAAGAAATTGCATTGGAAGATACCGTGGTCGAGATTACTGCGCATGATCCCGTGTTTGTCAGCGGTATTACGCCTACTTGTTTAATGAACGGAAAAAAAGAATATTACGACTGTTCGACTTGTACGCAAATTTTTGCGGACGAAGCTTGTACAAAAGTTTTGGGCTGGGGAGAGTTGTTGCTGTCGAAAACTTCTCACGATATGACGCACCATGAAGAAGTGCCCGTGGTCGGGGCGGAAAACGGCGTTTTGGAACATTGGACTTGTAACGTTTGCGAAAAATACTTTGCCGATGAAAAAGGAACGCAACAAATCACCGCAGAGGATACCATCAAGTATTCGGTGCTGGGCATTCCCGATTTCATTGTGGAAGTACCCGAAGGCCGAGATCCCGTCGTGTTGCAGTTGAGTGACACGCAAATCATCGACGCAGGACAGGCACGGGAAGGGCGTGAGGGCGTAGATTATGCGTTCTGGGCGACTGACCAAATCGAGGAACGTTGTTACGATTACGTAACGGAAGTCATCGAGGCGACCGATCCTGATTTTATCATCATTACGGGGGACGTCATTTACGGTGAGTTCGACGATAACGGTAGCGTATGGCTTTCGTTTATCGAATTTATGGAGAGCTTTGAGATTCCTTGGTCGCCCGTCTTTGGCAACCATGACAACGAAAGTAAAATGGGCGTCGATTGGCAATGCGAACAGTTGGAAAACGCCGAACATTGCTTATTTGAACAAAAAGAATTAACGGGCAACGGCAACTATTCGGTCGGTATCGTACAGGGCGGCGAAATCAAGCGCGTGTTCTATATGCTTGACTCCAACGGATGCGGCAACGTGAGTGCGGAATCGCTTGCCAACGGGCATACAACGACGGCGGTTGGGTTTGGAAAGAATCAAATCGAATGGTATACCGACCAGATTGAAATTTTGAAAGAATATTCCCCTGATACGAAGATTTCCTTTGCTTATCATATCCAGCAAGCGATTTTCGAGGATGCGTATGCGAAATACGGCTTTGATCAATCGGAAGAATATCAAAATATTAACATCGACCGTTTGGAAAACAAGGCAGAAGGGGATTTCGGTTATATCGGCAGACAGTTGAAAGGACCTTGGGACACGAATAAATCGGTATACAACGGCATGAAGGCGTTGGGTGTGGATTCGATTTTC
This sequence comes from Clostridia bacterium, assembly GCA_017468345.1. Classification (GTDB taxonomy): domain Bacteria; phylum Bacillota; class Clostridia; order Christensenellales; family Borkfalkiaceae; genus Scatosoma. Next base: position 18,750 of record JAFUIT010000016.1, on the reverse strand, counting down.
GTCGGTCACGAACACTGTAACAGCGCGAGCGTCGTATATGATGGGATCCGTTTCCAGTTTGGACAAAAATCGAGCGAATACGACCGCTTTAACTGCATATCGGCGGACGGCGTAATCACGGGCGGCTATTCCAAGACGGGTACTTCCCTTATTGGCGGTACGGTCATCGTTTTGTCGGAAACGGACGGCGCGATCGAGGATGCGTATATTTATTATTGCAGTGATGAAGAAGGTAAAATCGTCAACGGTCAAATCAACTGGGATAAATATAAACCTATTGAAGTAACCGGTTTGAAAAAGGGTAAGGAAATTGATAGTGAAGGCGTAGTGGGGATGGATCCCGTAGAGTTTGACGAAACGACGAACGCATACAAGTTGACGGCAAATGATCAGGGTAAAATTTTGGTCAATCCTGAAGTCTTGAAAGGGAAAAGCAGTCTTTCTTTCAGCATTTTTGTGCCGACGGACAGTAATATTATCAACAACTGGGGCGCATTTGTCTTGCGTTTTAAGGTAAGCTCGGACGACGGTAGTATTGCTCAGCTTCCGGGTGCGTACAATGACGCGACGAATAAGTATTATCAAATCTACAAAGAAAGCGAAACGAACGAAGCGATCAAGATTGTTGAGGGTGAATGGAAAACTTACACCGTGGATATTTCGGGTTTTGCGGACGAGTGTACAGAGTTTGCGTTTTTGATTGCGGCGGGTAATACGCTGTATTTGAAAGACGTAACGGTAGCGTAATTGAATAGAAAAAACGAAAATATGGGTTTCTCGGCAGGGAAATCCATATTTAATTTTTGCAAACTACTTGAAAAGTAAGTTTTTATTTGTTATAATACGTTTATAAACTTTCACAAAAAGGAGTTAGTTATTATGAGCAGTTTTGAAAATCTTCGTATCGTAGACAATTTTTATCAAACTTCTTTATTTTTTCCGATGCCGACCGTGGTAATCAGCACCCTTTGCGAGGACGGAAAAACCAACCTCGGCCCGTATTCGCTGGTACAGCCTTACTACGTTGCGGGAAAGGATTTTTACGCAATGCTTTTGTCTTGCCGTAATTCGTCCAACACCGCGCAGAATATTTTACGAAACGGCAAATGCGCCATCAACTTTATCGACGACAACCCCAAGACTTTTAAGGAGGCGGTAAAGCTGTCTTGGCCGGGGGATAAACCCGAAGACAAAATGCCAAAGTGCAATTTTAAGTTAGAACCCAGCCTTATTCAGGAAGAAACGGGGGAGGAACGCCCTCTTGTCATGACGGACGCGATTCAAGTCATCGAATGTACGTGGGTGAGAGAGTTGGACGGCGCGGACAAAGATGCTCCCGGCGTGTTGGACGGGTATGAACCGCCGTATCATGATTTTAACGGGATTACCAGCAAATTCGGCGCGCATTTTATTCTAAAAATAGACAAAATTTTGATGAAGAAAAAATACAGCGACGCGATCATTCGCGGCGTGAAAGCGAGTGATTTTCCCAACCTGCCCGTGGATTACGGTTACCGCGACAGTAAAAATTTCTGGTTCCACAAAAAGGCGAAGATGCGTGCGGAGCTGTTGCAAATGCGTCAGGCGTCCCTTGCTTCGGTACGCTATGCGGCGGATCGCGTGGACGACGTGGTGAAATTCACCGACGAGGCGCTCAATACCGTTTTGGGCGTACCCAGAGTATTTTTACCGCTTGTCTTAAAAGGCTGTGTGAAATGGGCGAAGGAAAACGGCGTAACGTTGGTGACTGCCGAACATATGAAGATTATCAACGACAAACGCGCGGAAGAAAAGAAAAAGAAATAACCTTTCAACCACCCTCTAAAGAGGGTGGTTTTAAAATGGAACGTATTTATGGCGATATGTTAAAAAACGATAGGAAAAAAATAAAAAAAGATATTGACTTCATAAGAAAAAACAAGTATAATAAACGAAATGGTATTTAACATAGTTAAATAAAAAGGATCATAGAGAGGGCACTACTTATGAATCAACCTGAATTTAAGCACAAAGATCAATACGACCGCGAGTTGGAATGGTTGAAATTACGTAAATTTTTTGAAACCGACCTGCACGCGGCTTGTTATACGAAAGTAATGGATTTGGAGGCGACGTTTGCATATTCGGACGAGCCCGTTGCTTTTGAAGACATTTCCAAATTAAATTTTCAACCCATCAAAATCGGCGACGTTTGGGCGAAGAAAAATTTTGCCTGCGCCTGGTTCCATTTAACGGGAAAAATCGACAAAAACTTGGACCGTAGCGATTTGTTTTTGGATTTTTCGGACGACGGCGAAGGTTTGTTGGTGGATAAAACGGGGCATTCTGTCAAAGGTTTTACGGCAGGTTCGCCTGTGTTTGAAACGCGTGACGGAATGTCGGAAAAACGTTACTATCCCGTCGACGAAATCGTAGCGGACGAGGAAGGAAATATCGACGTATATATCGACGCGGCGTCCAACAATTTGGTGGGCGAATTTTTCGGGGAATCGAAACTGAACGCGGCGGGGATCGTGCGTGCAAACAACGAGATGTTGGAGTTGTATTTCGACTTTGACGTACTGTTCGATTATTGCTTGGGTACTCCCTTTACAAACGAAACGAAGATCAAGGTTTTGTACGGCTTGCGTAAAGTGATGAATATGATCGTTTACAACGCGCCCGATATTTATTCCCGTTCGAAAGCGATCATGAACGAATTGTTTGCGTTGGCGGGCTGTGAAAATATCAAAGTAACGGCGGTTGGACACGCGCACGTAGACCTTGCGTGGCTGTGGCCCATTCGCGAAACCAAACGTAAGGCAAAGCGTACTTTTGCAAACGCGATTTATCTTTTAAAACGTTATCCGAAATTCCATTTCGTCGTGCCCCAGCCTCAACAGCTTGCATGGATGAAGGAATTGGATCCGAAACTGTATGAAGAAATCAAGCAATTCGCAAAAGAAGGCAGGCTCGAGCCCGTCGGCGGCGGTTGGGTGGAAAACGACACCAACGTACCTTGCGAGGAAGCGCTTGTCCGTCAGGAACTTTACGGGCAAAAGTTTTGGAAGGAAGAATTCGGACATTACGTAAAATTACGTTGGCTGCCCGATACCTTCGGTTACAGCGCGGGAATGCCGCAAATTTTGAAACTGTCCCAGCAGGACTACTTTATGACCATCAAAATTTCTTGGTCCAACCGCACGTTGTTCCCGTATCACACCTTTAACTGGGCGGGTATCGACGGAACGAGCGTAATCGTACATATGCCGCCCGAAGGCACGTATAATTCTTATGCCTGCCCCCGTTCGGTGATCCATGCGAAAAATCAACTTCGCGAAGCGGATCAAAAGGACGATTTCCTGATGGTATACGGTATCGGCGACGGTGGCGGCGGCCCTTCCGTGAAGATGGTCGAACGCTTGAACCGTATGGAAAATATCGCGTATATTCCCAAGGTAAAACAAGCGCCTGCGCACGGTTATTTCGACAGCTTAAAAGGTAGAGATATCCCCACTTATAACGGGGAAATGTATCTTGAAAAACACCGCGCAACCTATACTTCCCAGTCGAACAACAAAAACTTTAACCGCGATTGTGAAAGCAAATTGATCGCGTACGAAGCGTTGCTTGCTTGTTTGGGTGAAAAGGGCGATAAAGCGGTGATCGACGAAGTTTGGAAGGAAGTATTGCTGTATCAATTCCACGATATTCTTCCCGGCTCGTCCATTCAACGCGTTTACGACGAAACGGACGTTGCGTATGCGGCGATCCAAAAGAAAATGGAGGCGTTGGCAAACGAAAAGGGAGTTTCCTTCGTTGCAGATCAAGGAAAGCAGTTGATCAATATGTCCAACGGTTCGGTTGCAAAAATTGAAAAATCGGGCGACGGTTACTTGTACTATAAGGGCAACGGCAGTACGATTAGCCCCGTAGTATACGACAAGCCGACCCTTTCCAAATCGATAGAAAGGGTGGAAACCGATCATTACGTCGTTACGTTTGATACGGACGGCTCGTTTAAATCGATCGTATTGAAAGCGAACGGGAAAGTTGCGGCGACAAACGCGAATAAGTTGCGCGTATTTATCGATAAAGGGGATTCGTGGGATTTCGAGGACGATTACCGCGACCAGCCCGAGCTGTTTATGACGCTTGTAGACGCCAACGTGCGCAACTTCGGCGATTTGGTGGAAGTGGTACAAAAGTACGAATATAAAAATTCTAAACTCACGCAGACCATCGTGATGCACAAAAACGAGCCGACGATCCAAATTCACCACGACGTCAATTTGGTGGACGACGGACACATGATCCGTTCGGAAACGTTGCCTGCAATTTGGTCGGACGTTGTCAACAGCGATATTCAGTTCGGCTATTTGGGAAGACCTACGACGGACGATACGGAACACAACGCGGCGCAGTTTGAAATGTGCTGTCAAAAATGGTTTGACGTATCCGACGATCAGCAAGGTTTGGCAATTTTGAACAATACGAAAAACGGCTTTATGGCAAAGCAGGGCATCCTTTCGATCAACCTCGTTCGTTCGACGGTATATCCTTCGATTGAACGTGATCACGTCAGCTATTCGTATGCGTTCTACCCGCACATGGGTGGGTTCGATCCCATTGACGTGGACGATAGAGCAAAAGAATTTAACGCGCGTGCATTGTACGGCGACCTGACGTTGCAAATGCCTTCCGTGGACAATGCGCAAATCGAAATCACGGCGTTCAAACCCGCGTATGACGGCGACGGTTTTGTGCTTCGTATGTTCGAGCGTTCGGGGAAAGCTTGTGAAACGGCTTTGACCCTGCCCGACGGTTACCGTTTGGATTGTGAAGTGGATCTTTTGGAAGAAAAGATGGGTGAGGCGAGTGCAAAACTTGCGTTCAAACCTTTCCAAATTCGTTCGTTTAAAATTGTAAAAGCGTGAGAAATCGCACATAGGAGAGAAATATGAAGTACGTAAATGCAGTTAGAATTGTTTACACGCAAGGGAGCATTGAAAATGCCGAAAATTTGTTAAAGGAAAAGACCTTGCAAATCGGTTTGGTAGAGCCGAACGTTTGCGTAATGCGCGGACGCTCTTGCGTGATCCTCGATTTCGGGAAGGAAGTATCGGGCGGCGCGCGCCTGCTTACTTACTTGACACAAGGCACAAGAACCGTTCGCTTGCGCTTTGGCGAGTCGGTGGGAGAAACCTGCGCGGAGTTGAAAAGCTGCGAAAACGGATATGGGACGACCAACGACCATTCGTTGCGTGATTTTAACGTAGAGTTACCGCAATATTCGGATATGACGTTTGGGCAAACGGGATTTCGTTTCCTGCGCATCGATACGCTTGACGAAAGCAGCGAAATTTCTTTGAAATCGGTGGTTGCAGCTGTAGATACCGACACGCGTGAGGAGTTTGGCTCGTTCGAGTGCGACGATCCTTTGGTCAATGAAATTTGGAAGACGGCGGCGTATACGTTGCGCCTCTGTCTGCAAAACGGCTTTATTTGGGACGGTATCAAGCGCGACCGTTTGGTTTGGATCGGGGATCTTTACCCCGAAGTGCGCGCGGCGAACTGCTTGTTCGGGGATATTCCCGAAACGTTGAACTGCCTCGACTTTTCGATGGAACAAGCGCCGTTGCCTACCTATATCAACCGTATGCCTACCTATTCCCTTTGGTGGGTGATCAATTTGCGCGAGGCATATCTTGCAAACGGCAAGAAAGAGAGCGTCGTTAAATACCTGCCCTATGCGAAAGGAGTTTTGGAACAAGTCATTTCTCCCAACGTTGCCGAGGATGGAACGGTGTCGTATACATTCAATTACATCGACTGGCCTTCTTGCTATCAGGAGGGCGAGGATAGACACGCCGAGCGTGAAAGCGAACGTCTTGCAGGCGTTGCGTATCTTACGAAAATCGCGGTGGAATGTATACAGGATTTGTTGAATGAATTTGGAGAAGACACCTCTCTTTGCCGTGAAGTGTTGGCTCGGATCGCGAAGAAGTCCTACAAAATCAACATTTACAAACAAATTGCGGCGATCGGCGTATGGGCGGGCGACCGTGCGGAAAGCAACAAAGATACGTTGATGCGCGGCGGCGCAAACGGGTTGTCCACGTTCCAATCCTATCCCATTTTGACGGCGGTGGCAAGCTATGGCGAATACGATGCGGCGCTTTCGATGATGAAGGAATATTACGGCGGAATGCTGTCGGTCGGTGCGACGACGTTTTGGGAGGATTTTGACCTTGAATGGTTGGAAAACTGCACTCGTTTGGATGAAATGCCCGTCGAAGGGAAAAAGGATATCCACGGCGATTACGGCAAGTTCTGTTATCAAAGTTTCCGTCACAGTTTCTGTCACGGCTGGTCGGCAGGGGTGATCCCTTACCTTGTAGAAACGGTAGCGGGTATCAAAGCGGAGGGGGCAGGTATGCGTCGAATTTCGATCAACCCCCATTTAAGCGGTTTAAAACACGTAAAAGTGAACTTCCCCACGGCATACGGCGTTGTGACCGTCGAACACACTTTGCAGGTAAACGGCGAAGTGGAAACGAAGGTAGACGCACCGAAGGAAGTAGAGATTGTTCAATAAAGGAGAAAAAAATATGGCAAATGTATGTGTGATTACAGGCGGCGGCAGCGGCATGGGTTTCGAGGCGGCAAAATGTATGCCCAAGGACAAAATTATCGTGCTTTCGGGGCGTACTTTGCAAAAGTTAGAGTATGCCGTAAACGAATTGCGCGCGCTTGGTTTTACAGTGTATGCAAAAACTTGCGACACCTCCAACCGTGAAAGTGTGAAAGAGTTGGTGCAGTTTGCATGCAGTCTCGGAAACGTGAAAAACGTGATCAACTCGGCAGGCGTTTCGCCTGCGATGAACGGTACGCCGGAAAGTATTTTGCGTATCAATGCGCTTGGCACGGTATATATCAATCAGGAATTTTCCAAAGTCATGCAATCGGGTAGCGTCATTGTGGACGTTTCGTCTAACTCTGCCTACGTGTTGCCTTCGATGATTATTCCCAAGAAGGCGTATCCATTGGCGGAAACGGACGAAGATAAATTCCTTCAAAAACTCATCAAAAGAAGCGGCTTGGCTAAAGGCGAGTATCAGAAAAAGGGCTTTGCATACGCATTGTCGAAAAATTTTGTCGTTTGGTATGCAAAAAAATGCGCGTTCGAATACGGGCCTAAAGGCATTCGCGTAGTTTCTCTCAGCCCCGGTTTGATTGCGACGGATATGGGCAATTTGGAAAAAGCGGAAGGCGGATCGTTGATTCCGTTGACGGCGGAAAACCGTATGGGCAAGCCTGAGGAGCTGGGCTATGCTTTGGCGACGGTCGCGGACGAGCGCAACGGCTACCTTGCAGGCGTGGACGTACTTTGCGACGGCGGTAGCACGACTCGTAAGAAAGAATTTAAGAAAATGAAATAAGTATTGTCAAAAACCGCTTTTAAAGCGGTTTTTTGTCTGTTGAAACCCTTGCAAAAATTGAGGGGTTGTGTTATACTGTTTGTATGATGGATTTGTCGATTTTCTCGAAAAAACGCATATGTGTGGCAGTCAGCGGCGGGGTGGACTCCGTATCGTTGTTACACTATTTGCAAGCGCGGGAAAATGAATACGGCTACGTCCTCAGCGCCGTGCATTGCGAACACGGCATTCGCGGGGAGGAAAGTCTTTCCGACGCCCGTTTCGTGCAGACGCTTTGCGCCAAGTATGGATTGTCTTTGCGCGTCTTTTCGGAAGATTGCCCTATGCGAGCGAAACGGGACAAACAAAGTTTGGAAACTGCGGCGCGCGCCTTTCGGTACGAATGTTTCGAGACGCTTTTAAAAGAGGGCGCGGTGGATTTTATCGCCCTTGCCCATCACAAAAACGACGATGCGGAAACGGTGCTTTTTCGATTGATGCGCGGTACTTCTCTTACTGGTGTGGGGGGCATGTCCGAGATGAACGGCAAAATCATTCGTCCTTTTTTGTCTTGGACAAAGGCGGAGATTGAGGAATATGCCCGCGAAAACGGTTTGAACTATTGCGTGGATAGCACAAATAAAGAAACGGACGCAACGCGGAACAAACTTCGTTTGGAAGTGTTGCCGTTGATGGAAAAAGCCGTTCCGAATGCGGCGGAAAATTTGGTTCGTTTTTCCCGTTTGGCGACGGAGGACGACGAGGTGCTTTACGGGTATGCAAAGGAATTGCTGTCTGTAAAAAACGGCGAAATGCACGTTGCTTTTTGCGATAAAAAACCCTTATTCCGTCGGGCTTGTCTACTCGCCTTAAAAACGCTTGGGGTAGAGAAAGATTACACGGCATTGCATTTGGAAAAGGCGTATGGATTACAAAGTTTGGAACGGGGCGCGAAACTCTCTTTTCCGCAAGGAGTAGAGGCGGAAAAGGTTGAAAACGGCATTCGTTTTTATCAAAAAAAGGAAGAAAACTTTATCCCGAACAATCCTTGGAAAACTTTTTCTTGCGAAGGGTTTGACGGGGGTAGGTACGAGGTGAATGTTTCCCATAGCCCGATAACAGAAAAGGGTGAATGGCGTGTGTTGCGCGTGGACGGGGATAAAATTCCTCAAACGGCGGTATACCGTTTTCGCCGAGAAGGCGATTTTATTTGGCGGTTTGGCGGCGGTAAAAAGACGCTGAAAAAATTTTTTAACGAAGAAAAAACGCCCGTTGCCGAGCGTGAGTATTTGCCGTTGATCGCAGATCGGGAAAGCGGTGAGGTTTACGTGGTTTGCGGTGTGGAAATTTCGGAAAAGGTAAAAGTCACGTCGGAAACGGCGACAACGATATATATTTCAATACAAAAAAAATAAAGCACGAAGGAGAAAGGTAGATTATGCAAACGTCCGAAATCGAAAAGGTGCTGATATCAAGCGAGGAAATTGCAAAGAGGATCAAAGAAGTTGCGGCGCAGTTGGATGCGGATTACAAAGGTAAGATGCCCATTGCCATTTGTATCTTAAAAGGAAGCGTGGTCTTTTTTGCTGATTTGATCCGCGCGATGGAGACTCCTGTAACGGTAGAATTTATGAAAGTATCTTCCTACGGGTTCGGTACGACCAGTAGCGGAAAATTGTCCGTTTCCTTGGATATTTTGTCCAACATCGAAGGGAAAGACGTGTTGATTGTAGAAGACATTATCGATTCCGGGCATACCATGTATGCGTTGAAGAATATGTTAAAGACAAGAAACCCTGCTAGCCTTCGCATTATCACTTTGTTGGATAAGCCCGCGCGCCGCGTTTCGGAAATATCCGCCGATTATACCTGTTTCGAGATCGAGGACGAGTTTGTGATCGGCTACGGTTTGGACTATGCGGAAAGATACCGCGACCTGCCTTACGTTGGGATACTCAGCCGTTCGGTTTACGAAAATTGAGCATAAGAAAACAGCCTGCATGAAAAATGCAGGCTGTTCGTTTATCTTGTTACTGATAGGAAACGGATTTTAAGGTATACGTCAACGTACCGAGTCCGTAGGAAAGAGGCGTTTCCAAACGGAGCATTACGTTTCTGTTTTTGTTCGCCGTTGCGTCCTCGTACTTTGCAATCCAAACGGTTTGGGTTGCGCCGGGGTTTTGTTCGTCCAACACAAGAGAGACGGGACGGTAGGTGATCAACCCCTTTTGCTCTGCGCCGTTTTTAAGGAAGGTGAATTCCGCACTTTCTTCCGTGGCGTAACTCATGGACACCTTTTGCACTGCGTTTGCGAAAGGGCTGTAAACCAAAACGGTTGCGGAAGACGTGCTGTTGGGAATACCGCGCAAAGCGAACAACAGCTGTTCGTTGTCCAAGTAGCTAAACTTCTTTTGCTCGATCTCAAAATCGTTGTCACGGGCATACGGTTCGCCTTCGGCAGGGATATTCGTGATCACGGACGTTCCTTCCGAACAATCGGCGTTGTACGTCGTTTCAAGGGTATAATGGAATTGCGTAAAGCAATCGTCCACCGTCTCGGGCGTAACGGTAAGGGGAGTGCTTCCAACGATTTCTTTCTTCGAGGAAACGGGTTGCAAGCTGTACTCGCCCGAACGGAACTTGACTTCCGAAGTGATGCTGTCGTCAACGGATTTCGTTTCCCCGTTAAAAGTGTACTGCGCGGTGATGTTCAGCGCGGTGGTATATACGTAAAGGTCTTCCGTTTCGACGTATTCTAAACGAGTGGTGTATTTCCCGTTGGAATAATCCACTTTGTAATCGACCAAGCTTACTTCCGCGGCTTTAAACGTAATATCGTATTCCAAAATTTCCGTATCTTTGGCCTCTTTTGTGGTATCCAAAGCGTTTACGTTCCAGTAATTACCGAAACGCACCTTTTTATCGCTGTTGGTACAGCCGGCAAACGCGGAAAACCCTAAAACGAGTGCGAGAAGGGGGATAAGTTTTTTTGCTTTCATAAAAATCTCCTCAATGCGGCGGCAAACGTTGTTTTTCGACCGCAAAAACATAAAATGAAGACGTAGTTTCTATTATTATACCACATTATTTTAAATTTGTAAAAACAAAATGAAGATTTCCGAAAATTTCTTGTGAAAAAAAGCTGAAATTTTCTATATAGATATGTTATAATAATATAGAGAGAAAATACCGTGTAAAACGGAAAGGAGGGTATCGATGAACGCAGTGCTGAAAGCGTATACGCTGTCCGAATGTATGGAAACGATGGCAGAATATGCGGCGGCTTACGAGGAACGCGGCGGCGTGAACCTCATTTTTTGCGAGGATAGATTGACATTGATCGCCGAACGGGCGTTGCTTGCGCGCGTGGGCGGTACTTTCCGTTCGCACGTGGCGACGTTCGCGCGGTTTTTAAAGACCGAAGAACATACCCTCAGCAAACAAGGCTCGGTTATGGCGGTGGGCGAAGTCATGACCCGTTTGCAAAGAGCAGGAGCTTTGCAATGTTTTACGACCGTAACGGGGATCGGCAACAACGCGCGCTGTATCTACGAAACGTTGGCGCAGTTGTCCGCATCCGAGATCACGCCTGAAATTTTAAAAGAAAGCGAAGCGCTTTTACCCGATGATATGTTGCGGAAAAAAGTAGCGGATTTGGCGGCGATCTACGAAGGATATACTCGCTTTTTACAAGAGGGCGGTTTTGTGGATGAAAGCAGATATTTATCGCTTTTACCTGGAAAAATCCGTAAAGAAGGAGTGCTGAAAGGGGTCAACGTCTTTTTCCTTGGGTATACTTCTTTTACCGCGCAGGCTCGCGAGGCAATCCGCGCCGTTATTGAAACGGCGGCGAACGTCATCGGGATTTTTTGTTGCGGTGAGGAAGAAATTTACGCCAACCGTGCCGCCGACGCTTTTGCGGGCGTATGCCGCGAATACGGGAAATTGCAGGTGCGCGAGGTGGGAACTCCTTTAAGCGGCGAAGCGGAAATTTTACGCAAAGGGCTGTTCAATCCCATACGTGCCGAAGTGAAGAAAGTTACGAACAATATTTGTCTTTTCGAGGCAGAGGATAAAAATGCGGAAGCGGAATACGTTGCGACGAAAATTCGCCGCGCGATGTCGGAAAACGCAGGGATGCGCTATCGTGATTTTGCGCTGCTTGTGCCTGACGTCGCCGCCTATTCGTTGCCGTTGAAAAAGACTTTTTCCGAATACGGCATTCCATACTTTATCGACGAGAAAAAATCGTTGAAACGACATCCCGTCAGTCGGTTTTTGTTGGATTGTTTCCGTGTCGCGCGGGAGCGTTATTCGCCTGCGTCCGTGCAGTCGCTGACGCAAAATTTCTTCTTCGGTGAAAGCGACGAATACCGCAACTATTTGCTTAAATTTGCCAACTATCGAGGCGGCGCGAAACGCCCGATCAAGGAAGGCGAGGCTGTCAGCGGATATGATAAAGAGTATTTGGAAGGGATGCGCCAAAGGATATTGTTGGCGACGGAAGGAATAAAAACAAGGGGGCATGGTCGCGATTATTGTACGGCTGTGCGGAAAATTCTTGTCGATTTTGACGTCAGCGCCGCGTTGAAAAGGTTGGAGGACGGCATTGACGATATCGCGCATCAAGGATATCTTGCGCAAATCGAAAAGGCTTTGGATAAGGTGCTTGCCGAGGCGGAACTTTTGACGGCGGATAAGGAAATGACCTCCGCCGAGTTTGAGGCGATTTTAAAGGACGGTTTAGAGGCGACGGAAATCTCCCTGATACCGTTAAAAGCGGACGCGGTATTCGTCGGGGACATCACCGACAGCCGTATTGAAAAGGTGCGCGTATTGTTTGCGATGGGAATGACGGAAGCCGTGCCCCGCGCCTCTGCCGATACGGCGATCGTTTCGGATAAAGAAATTGCGCGGCTTGCCGAGGTAAAGGCGATGATGGAACCTACCGTTGCCGAAGTCAACCTCCGCGCAAGGGAAAGCGTGTGTTTAAATCTTTGCACGTTTATGGATACTCTGCACCTAAGCTATCCTTTGGCGGCGGACGGGAGCGAACCGGCTTTAAGCGACGTTTTCCGCTATATCGACAGACTGTTTTGTGATGAAAACGGGGGTAAGTTGTTGCGCCGTAAAAAGCTGTCGCCTGAGGATTTCGCCTATCGCTGTTCGGCGCTCGCGCTTGCGATCAGACAGCTTTTGATCGAGAAAAACGAATATGAAGCGCGTAGGGAAGATACTCGTTTGCAATATTCTTCCCTCTTTACCGCGCTCGATAAGCTCAGCGTGACGGAAAAGGACGACTATCTTGCCGTACATGAGGGGCAGGTATGCGTTGAATGCGGAGATGAGTTGTTTTTCCATGACGGAAAAGTATCCCCCACGGGCTTGGAAACTTATTTTGCTTGTCCTTTTCGTAACTTTGCGGAACGCGGTTTGCGTTTAAAGGAGCGCGAGGAGGCTACGGTGCTTGCGGTGGATACGGGAAATTTCATTCACGAGCTGTTGCAAGTAACGGCAAAAAAAGCGGCGGAAATCGAAACGGAAAACGAGATGCGTCAGTTTGCCATGGAACAAGGGGCAAAACTGTTACAGCGTTCGGTGTACGCGATGCAACAAGATACCGCTTCGGGGGAGGTATTCTCCGAGAAATTGTTGGCGGAGGGCGTGGACGTCGCGATCGCCGCGTACCGCCAAATTAAAAACTCCGACTTTGCGGTAGAACAAACGGAAACTTTGGTCAATGCGGAATTTTTCCACGGGAAAGTGGACCGCTTAGACGGCACGGACAAGTACGTGCGCATCATCGATTATAAGACGGGGACGATCGACGATTCGTTTTCCTCCTATTATACCGGGCAAAAGATCCAACTGCAGCTTTATATGTCGCAGTTGAAGGGTGAACGCATACCTGCCGGGGTCTTTTACTTCCCCGCGTCCGTTAATTACACGACGGAGTACGAGGGGCGTTTCCGCATGAAAGGCTTTTTGAACGGCAGTGAGGACGCCCTGCTTTGCGGGGATAAAAACTTGGCGAAAGTAAGCGAAACGGTGAAAAGCGAATACTTTCCCGCGGCGTTGAAAAACGGAGCGCAGGCAAAGCGCGTTATGGACGAGGAAGTTTTCCGCGATTTCATCGATTATTCCGTTCACGTTGCCCGTCAGGGCTGTAAGGAATTGAAAGAGGGGTATATTGCGCCTTCGCCTTACGAGGGGAGTTGTAAATACTGTAAATACGGCGGTATGTGCGGGTTTAACAAGGACTGCGCGCAACCGAGAAAGGAAACCTCGATCGATTCGGCGGCGATTGCAAAAATCGCAAAAAGAGAAAGGGAAGGGGAGGATTAAGCCATGGCAACGTTTACGCAGGAACAAATGCGTGCGATCGAATCGCAGGGCAAAACGATCGTTTCCGCTTCCGCAGGCAGTGGTAAAACCACGGTCATGATCGAAAAAATTATTCGTCTGATCAAAGACGGCGCAGGCGTAGGCGAAATCCTTGCCGTGACTTTCACCAAAAAAGCCGCGGCGCAAATGAAGGAAAAACTTTGTAAAGAATTGATCGAGGAGATCAATCGCGAGGGGACGAATGCCGAGCGCCGCAATCTATTGAAAAAGCAGCTGTCTGAAGTACCGGGGGCGGATATTTCGACCATTCATTCCTTTTGTGCGAAGTTGCTTCGCGCGCACTTTTTCGCGGCGAACGTGGATAGCGGTTTCCGCGTGATCGGCGGAGACGATGCGGAAGGAACGGCGTTGAAAAACGCGGCTTTGGACGAATTGTTGGAAGAAGGCTACGAGGAAAGGGAGGAGAATTTTGCCTATCTGCTTTCCTTGTATTGGCGTAAAAAAAGCGACCGTGCCCTTCGTGAAATTTTCTTAAAAACGTATGAACAGTTGCGCAATCGTGCCGACTATCGCGAATATTTGCGCGCGTCCAAGGAGTATACGGAAAGCACGTTTGAGGAAATTTGCGCCGATTTAAAGGAAAAATTAGACGAAAAATGCCGCTATTATTACGAGTTGGTGGAAGACGAGCGCGCCTATTTTATGGCGGATGGGACAAGCGCGCAACTTTCCCTTTGCGACGAATTGCTTGCGCTTTTAACAGAGTGTATCTACGCGAAGGATTATTTTGCCGCGTGCGCGGTGCAAAAACCGCAATTTTCCGTCAATCGCGGCACGAAAAAGGATTCGGCGGAACGCACTTATCACCGCGAACGGCTTGCCTTTTTAAAGGATCGAATTGCAAAGATTGCGGATGGGGAGTTGGGTAAAACTTTACCGCGCGCAGAGGAGTTGGAGCATTTTCTGCAATCGGGAAAAACGGCGGGGATTTTGGCGGAATATCTGTTGCGTTTTGATGAAAAGTACGAGCGTTTGAAAGCCGAACGCGGCGTGCTCGATTACAACGATTTGGAGCATAAATCCTTGCGCCTTTTGGAAAATACGGAGATTGCGGAAGGAGTGCGCGGAAAATACCGTTACGTGTTCGTGGACGAATATCAGGACGTAAACCCCGTGCAGGAGGCGTTGATCAGCCGTTTAAGCGGGGAAAATCTTTTCCTCGTCGGGGACGTCAAACAAGCGATCTACGGTTTTCGCGGCAGTAAATCCCGTTTCTTCGTGGAAAAACAAAAACAATTTGAAGAAAACGGCGGTGCAAATTTATTTATGACCCGCAATTTCCGCAGTTCCGATCAGGTGTTGGACGCGGTCAACGCACAATTTTCCCTTGCGATGACGCCGCGCGTATGCGACGTGGATTATGCCCGCGATTCTCGCATGGAGAAGGGGGGCAGGTACGAGACGAACAGCGGAAAGGTGCGTGTGCATTTCCTTGGTAAAGAGGATAAAAAGGTGCGTTTGGAACGGGGCGTGTACTCGGTGAAGGCGCAGGCAAACCGTGAGGCGGAAGAAATCAGCCTCTTGGCGAAGAAGATCCGCGCGATTATTGAGGAAGAATGCCGTAGCGAATTTTTTGACCCCGATATCGGAGCATATCGCAAAGTGCGTTATTCGGATATCGCGGTGCTTTCGAGGAAAAAACAGGGGCAAATCGCCCGCACGGTCGAGGCGCTTTCCGCAGAAGGCGTACCCGTTACCGCAGCGGCGGCGGTCAACGTATGCGAGTTTTCCGACGTAAAAATGCTGATCGACTTGCTGTCGCTGATCGACAATACCGCGCAGGACGTACCCCTTTGCAGTGTGTTGCTTTCCGCGGTGGGCGGCTTGACGGCAGATGATTTGGCAAGTATTCGACTGGTTTACCCGAAGGAACATTTTTTTCGTACGGCTTGTCAAAATTATACCTTAGAAAAGCAGGACGCATTGTCGCAAAAGTTGCAAAAATTTTACGCGTATTTCCATGAGATACGCACCCTTTCGCGAGTGTTGGACGCAGGGGAGTTACTGTTGAAAGTGATTTCGGAAACGCGTATGGAGGCGACTTTATTGTCGAAGCCCAACGGCGTCGCCGCCCTTCGCAGAATTCACCGCTTCATTGAGGAGACGAACACGCCCGAGCCGCTTTGCGTGCACGAGTTTTTAGAGCGTTTGCGTGATTTGGATTATAACGTGGAATACAGTGAAAACGGGGGCGAGGATTCGGTGAAAGTATTGACCATGCATTCGTCCAAGGGCTTGGAATATCCCATCGTTATTTTGGATAACCTCAGCGCGGCGTTTTACAGCGGCGACCACGACGAAGTGTTTGTAGAGGAAAAATACGGGCTTGCGCCCCGCGCGTTCGATTCCTCATCGATGGTGAAACGCAGTACGGTACTTCGCCGTTTGCACGAGATAAAGGAAGCGGAAAGTTCGATTGCGGACGGCTTAAATCTCTATTACGTAGCGCTGACGCGCGCGAAATACGGCTTGCATATGCTGTTCGACGGTCCGACTGCGATGCCCGACGTGAAATACGCCAAATCGTTTGCGGAATTTACCGATTTTTCCGTTTGGCAACAGTATGTGGCGGAGGAGGGAGTGTTTGATATCCCCAAGCAGGAACGCACGGCGCTTGTATTCCGTCCGGATGAAAAACTGGCGCGGGAAATCATGAGCGCATTCCTTTGGAAATATCCTTATGCAGGGTATGAAAATTTACCCGTCAAGAGTTCCGCAACCGGCTTGATGAAGGATTGGAAATCGTTGGATCGTGCGGATACGACCGAGGCGAATTATACGGAAAATCTCTTTGATGGTGAAATGAATACTGCGGAAGATACGGGCAAAGAAATCGGCGTGGCGTATCATGCGTTCTTGGAGAATTTCGATTTTTCCCTTCTTTACGAGGATGGAAAATTTGTTGGCAAATCGCGTTTGCGTGAAGTTGTATCTAAGCTGTGCCAAGAAGAAAACGCAAGGGGCAGGTACGAGGTGAATTTGCTTTCCGAGGAGAAGTTGACGGAAATACTGTCAAACCCCGTATTTGCGGAATTGCAAGACAAACGCTTGTATAAGGAACAAAAGTTTTTGGTGTCGTTGCCTGTAAAGGATACGTATGCGTATCGCGAGGACGCCGATCCCGTGTGGAAGGAAAAAGAAGGAGAAACGATCATCTTCCAAGGTGCGATCGACCTTCTTGCCATCGGAGAGGACGGCGACGCGCGGATCATTGATTACAAGTACTCCAAAGGCGGCGCAAATTATCTTGCCGACCATTACCGTTTGCAGTTAAGGCTATATAAACAAGCGGTTGCAAAAATATTAAAGATGGACGAAAAACGTATACGTTGTTCGATCGTCAACATTTTCCACGGTTTTCAGGTGGACATGGATTGATTGTGACAAAAACGGATAAACTTCGACAAAAAAAGCAAAAAAGAAATCCTCCAAATGGGCAATACGCCTATGAGGAGGATGTTTTTATGAGGTTTATC
Organism: Clostridia bacterium; assembly: GCA_017468345.1. GTDB lineage: Bacteria > Bacillota > Clostridia > Christensenellales > Borkfalkiaceae > Scatosoma. The sequence goes on along the minus strand of JAFUIT010000016.1, from coordinate 1,469 downwards.
GAATGGTTAAAAGATGTGTATACGGAAGAACGTATTTTGGCCGTCACGCTTATCATCGTTGCTGTGGCGTTGTTAATTTTTACATTGATCGCGTACATGGTGCGCGCGGAAAGTATTTTCACGTCGTTTTTTGCCGTTTTGTGCGGCGGTTTGGGGATTATGGTCGCTTGCTATGACGTAGGGAAAATCGCGGCGTGGGTAAGCGTTTGTTTATGCTTGGTCCTTGGCGGTGTTTTGTATTTATTGCTGTTTTCCGCGCTTAGGTTGCGAAAGATGGCGGCGGAAAGGAAAAAGCGGCGGGCGGAAATTTCCCGTCGGTTGCAATACACTTTACCCGATCGCGGCAACGGATATATTCGCGAAAGATTGAAAACCGCGTTAAAGGTGGACGACGCGCCCGAAAACGAGGAGGAGAATAAGGTGTCCGTTCGTTTGGGTTATGCCCGTGCGTTGCTGTGTAAGGTGCAGGAAGCCCCCTTGACGGTTGCCGAGCGTTTACAAACGGAGGAGATCGGAAAAATTTTCACTTTATACAAAGGAAAGGAAGGTTGGAAAACGGAGGAATTGCGCAATTTAAACGATTTATGCGCAACGTTGTTAAAGCTGTCGGCAAAGTACGCGGTGTAATAAAAAAGTTCAAGGCGCGGATTTTTCAAAGTGAAACGGCGGAAGGGAAAGGGTAAGTTTTACCAACGCGCCTTGGGCAATCGCCGTGCGCAAAACGGCTTTGGTCACGACGCTGTCCGCTTTTGTTGTTACAAGTGGTAACATGGGGGCAGGTACGCGTTGACCAAGAGGAAAAGGCTGCTCCTTTCGCAAAATGACCGCATCGGAACAAGCAAAAACCGAGGTGATAGGGAACGCCTCGCCGCGGTCGGTGTAAAGGGTGGTTGCGACGAAATCGCGGACGTCGAGGTCTGTAACTACGCCAAGATATCCGCCCTCAAACGAGTAAACGGGAAGTCCAATGGAAATTTTGGCGCAGCCCTTTGGGCAGGACGGCCGTAAGCGGGAAAGAAGGATGGCGTCGCCTACGTCGGTAACCGAGCCTATCCCCACGGAAAAATCCACGCTCGATTGAGTAGGCTTGCTTGCGCATAAAAGATAGCGTACGGCATGGGATTTTAACGAAAGCCCGACGCCGCGGCATACGCCGCAAAAATTTTTATTTGCATACACGTTTTTTTCGGAAAGGTCGCTGAGTTTCATATTTTCAATATCTCCTTTTGATGATGTATATAATAATAAGGCAGGAAAGGTAAGGAAAAAAGGGAGGGCGGCACTTTTTTTGGCGAATTTTGAAAAAAGTTTTAAAAAGGGTATGAAAACGCTTGCAAAAAGCATAAAAGTTTGATAAAATAACGCAAGTAAAAGGAACGTAGGTTTCTATATATTGGGGCGTCGCCAAGCGGTAAGGCAACGGACTCTGACTCCGTCATTCGGGTGTTCGAATCACTTCGCCCCAGCCA
>JAFUIT010000015.1 GCA_017468345.1 Clostridia bacterium | reverse complement strand
TATTATCTATCCGCAAAATAATCGATCTTCATCGCCTTTTTCACGTCCGCCAAATTCGCTGCGGCAACTTTGCGCGCTTCTTCACTCCCTTTATACAGCATATCCCATACCGCGGGGATATCTTTCGCCAGTTCTTCACGGCGCAAGCGAATGGGTTCTAAAATTTCCTGCATAACTGCGTTGAGAAACTTTTTCACATTCAGATCCACCAAACCGCCGCGCTGATAATGTGCTTTCAACTCGTCAAGGTTTGCATATTCGGGTAAATATTTCGCAAAATGTTCCTGCGTGGAAAACGCCTCCAAGTAAATAAACGTAGGATTGTGCTCGGTATCGCCGGGATCGGTCACCTTGATATGGTTGGGATCGGTGTACATCCCCATGACTTTGCGCTTGATCTCGTCCGCGCTGTCCGAAAGGTAAATACAGTTGCCAAGCGATTTGCTCATTTTCGCCATACCGTCCGTACCAGGCAAGCGCAAACAAGCCTTATTTTCAGGCAACACCGCTTTCGGTTCGATCAGCGTTTCCCCATACAAGCCGTTGAAACTTCTCACGATCTCGCGCGCCTGCTCCAGCATCGGCAACTGATCCTCGCCCACGGGTACCGTGTTCGCCTTGAACGCCGTAATATCCGCCGTTTGCGATACGGGATAAGTTAAAAATCCCATAGGAATGGACAGCTCGAAATTCTTTTGTTTCAATTCCGCCTTAACGGTCGGGTTACGTTCCAACCGCGCAAGCGTGACGAGGTTCATATAATAAAAAGTAAGCTCGGTTAATTCCGCCACGTGCGATTGCACGAAAATCGTCGATTTTGCAGGGTCGATCCCGCAAGCCATATAATCAAGCGCAACCTCCGTGATATTTGCACGCACCTTATCGGGATTATCAAAATTGTCGGTCAATGCCTGCGCGTCTGCAATCATGACGTAAATTTTGTCAAATTTACCGCTGTTTTGCAACTCTACGCGGCGCTTTAACGAGCCGACGTAATGCCCGATGTGCAATTTTCCCGAGGGTCTGTCCCCCGTCAAAATAATATTTTTCATATCGTTCTCCTATTGTCCTAACGCATAACGTTTCCCAAATCCGCCCATAGTATGGGTATGAAACGAACGTATCTTTTTTTAATTGCAATTTTATTTGTCAGCGCGATGGCTTTGGTTCTTTCCACCACCCATGTCTTTGACGAACGCGCCGCAAAGCCTGTTTATTCGCAAAAATACGAGTTGGAATTACGCGGAAAAACTTTGCCGCGTTTTCACCTGCCCGACGTCAAGAATTTCTTTTCTCAATTCGCCCCGTAAGTTTCGCGATATTTATACATGGCGGGCAAATGTTCCTTGCCGTCCACAACGCCTTCTTCGATTGCCGCGATGATGTCGTTCATCGTAACGACCGAATACACGTCGATACCAAATTCTTTCTTCGCTTCGCTGACTGCGGAAAGGTCGCTGTTGAGCGCCTTTTCCTGCCGGTCAACGGAGATGATCATACCGACCACTTGTACTTTTGCCGCCGCCTCTAATTTAGGCAAAATTTCACGCAACGCCTTACCCGAAGTCATAACGTCTTCGATGATGACGACTTTTTCGCCGTCTACAAGCTGTTTACCGACAAAAAGCCCCCCTTCGCCGTGGTCTTTCGCCTCTTTGCGGTCAAAGCAATAATTCAACTCTTTACCGTAGTTATGATACAGCGCCACCGCCGTTGCCACGGACAGAGGAATGCCCTTATACGCAGGCCCAACCAACGTTTCCGCGTTCAAGCCGTTTTCCTCGATACATGCGGCGTAATATTCGCCGAGTTTTGCAAGCTGTTTACCCGTTTTATAATTGCCCGTATTGATGAAATAAGGAGCAATTCTGCCGCTTTTCAGCGTAAATTCGCCAAATTTCAAAACACCGTTCGACACCATAAAGCGGATAAATTCCTGTTTGTACGTATATCCCATAATATTCTCCTTTTATTTTCCGTTTAATTGCAACGTTCCCGTCAAATCTGCAACGTTTAAAACGCCGTGCTTATCGCACCACTCGTTCAAGCCCTTGATAATCTTTGGCATCGCATAGGGATCGGTAAAGTTTGCCGTACCTACTTGCACCGCAGTTGCGCCCGCCATCAAAAATTCGATCGCGTCCTCCGCGCAGGTGATCCCCCCCATGCCGATCACGGGGATATCGACCGCTTGCGACGCTTCGTACGTCATACGCACCGCCACGGGTTTCACGCCCGCGCCCGATACGCCGCCCGTATTGTTGGCGATGATGGGTCTTCTGCGCTCAATATCGATCGCCATACCCGTCAAAGTATTGATCAGCGAAATACAATCCGCGCCACCGTTTTCCGCCGCCTTTGCATTGATCGCAATACTTTCCACGTTCGGGGAAAGTTTTACGATAAGCGGCGTATTTTTCGCGCCCGATTTCGCCACGCGCGTCACTTCTTCCACCGATTGCGGCTTGATCCCGAACGCCATGCCACCGCTTTTTACGTTGGGGCAGGACATGTTCAACTCAATCATGTCCACCAAACCGTCGAGGCGCGCGCAAATTTTTTCATAATCTTCCAGCGTTTTGCCCGCAACGTTGGCGATCACCGCCGTGCCCGTGGACTTCAGCCATTCAAGATCGCATTCGATGAAATGCTCTACGCCGGGATTTTGCAACCCGACCGCGTTCAAAATCACCCCGCGCGATTCCGCAATACGCGGAACGGGGTTGCCAAGACGGGGTTCCAGCGTCATACCTTTCGTCGAGACGCCGCCGATTTGACCGATATCGTACAGTTCTTGAAATTCACGCCCAAACCCGTACGTACCCGACGCCGCGATGACGGGGTTTTTTAAGGTTACGCCGCAAAGTTTTACCGATAAATTTGCCATTTTCGTTTTCCTTTCCTTACAAAATCACAAACGCACTTCTTTCGCGTTAAACACGGGGCCGTCTTTACATACCCGCGCCTTCTTGCCGTCCGTCATATCGCACACGCATACAAGACATGCGCCGATACCGCAACCCATACGTTCTTCCAACGATACGTAGCAGGGCAAGTTTTCCTTTTCCACCAGCGCAATCAACGCGCGAAGCATGGGCGTAGGCCCGCACGCCAGCACGACGTCGGGACGGTTGCCTTTGGCAAGATCCGCCGCAAACGCCTGCACCGCGTTCATTTTTTCACCGAAACTTCCGTCGTCCGTCACGCCTACGAATTTATGCGCCTTTTTAAATTCTTCCACGCCGCAAACCGCGCCTTGGTTGCGATAGCCGATATACGCGGAAATCTCTTTCGTCTCCCCATATTCCCGTAAAACGGAAATCAAAGGGAAGACCCCTACGCCGCCGCCGACAAGGGCGACTTTTTTTTCGGTTTCTTCCACGTAAAAGCCGTTTCCAAGAGGCATCAACACGTTTAACTTCGTACCTGCCCCCATCGTCTTTAATTTTTGTGTGCCTTCGCCTTTGATTTGGTAACAGAAAGTCACTTCGCTGTCTTCCACTTTACAAATGGCGATCGGGCGGCGCAAAAGATGAGTGCCGCCGACGGAAATATTGCCAAACTGCCCGCAGCGCACTTTCGCAGGCTCGCCCAAATCAAAAGTGACCGCATATACGTTTTCCGCTATTTTTTCGTTTTTTACAACGGTTGCGATATAATCTTTCATAATCTTAACCCATGCGTCCGATAACGCTCGACAAATCTTTTTGCATCGCTACGCAAGCCGCGCGCGCCGCGTCGTAATACGTACCGCCGTTTTTCTTATACGCACACAAAATCCCGCGAGAGTTGTTGACAACGCCGCCCAAACCGTTTCCGCCGAAACAGCTCTTTAACATTTCCGCGTTGCCGCCTTGCGCGCCGTAACCGGGGATCAAGAAGAAGGTGTGGGGTAAAACTTCACGCAAGCGAGCCGCTTCCGTAGGATGCGTTGCGCCCACTACTGCGCCGACCGCCGAATAACCGTACTTGCCGATGGTACTTTCTCCCCATTTTTCTACCAAACCGCCCACGTACTCGTACATGGGTACGCCGTTTTCCAAAACCATGTTTTGAATTTCCGCACCCGAAGGGTTGGAAGTTTTCACAAGCACGAAAATGCCCTTGTCGTGTTTTTCACACTGTTCCACGAAAGGTGCAATCCCGTCCGTGCCCAAATATCCGTTTACGGTCACGTAATCGGAGGGGAACGCCTGCATCGTTTCGTCGTTCACCTGCGTTTCGCCAAGGAACGCCTTTGCATAGCAAGACGCCGTCGAGCCGATGTCGTTGCGCTTTGCGTCCGCGATCACAACCAAGCCCTTTGCCGCCGCGTATTTCAGCGTTTCGTAATACGCTTTCATACCCGCCGCGCCGTACATTTCATAATAGGCGATCTGCACCTTTACGGAAGGCACGATATCGTACACGCTGTCGATGATTTTTTTGTTGAATGCAAGCACTCTTTCCGCAACGTCCTCAAACGTTTTCACACCCGCTTTCATATCGTCGGGTAAATAATCGAACAACGTATCCAAGCCCACGCAAGTGGGGTTCTGCATCGCAATAATGCCGTCTATCAGTTTATCGGTGATCATAATCTCTCTCCTTTTTACGCTTGATATTTGATTTTACCATCTACGATGGTATACTTGACAACCCCTTCCAGTTCCATGCCTTTGAAAGGATTATTTTTGCCCTTGCTGACGAATTTTTCGGGATCGATGACCCACTTTTCATCCAAGTCCGCAATCATGAGGTCAGCTACGCCCCCCTCTTTGATCTCGCCGCCGTCCAGCCCTAAGATCTGCGCGGGGTTATAGGACATTTTGTCCGCAAGCTCGTTTAAGCTGAGCACCCCTGCCTTATACAGATATTTCACGGCAAACCCAAAGGAAGTTTCAATACCGCTGATCCCGAACGCCGCTTGGTCGTATTCCACGTTTTTATCGTCCGCATGATGGGGCGCGTGGTCGGTCACGATACAATCGAGCGTGCCGTCTTTTAAGCCTTCCAAAATCGCCTGCTTGTCGATTTCCTCGCGAATGGGAGGATTGACCTTCGTATTCGTGTCGTAGGTACGGATCACTTCGTCCGTTACCGCATAGTAATGGGGACAAGTTTCCGCCGTTACTTTGATACCTGCCCTTTTCGCGTCGCGAATCATACGCACGCCGCTATACGTCGAAACGTGGCAAATGTGCACCGCTGTATCCAGCGTTTCCGCAAGGGAAATTTCACGCGCGATGATGACGTCCTCTGCCGCCCTTGGAATACCCTTTAATCCTGCAATCGTCGCGCTCAAACCTTCGTGTACGACGCCGCCGTCTACCAAATCCTTGTCCTCGCAATGGCAAAGGCATTTGAGGTCAAAGCCTTTTGCGTATTCCATCGCAAGCCGCATCAGGCGCGCGTTTTTCACCGCTACGCCGTCGTCGGAAATGGCAACCGCGCCCGCTTTTTTCATGCCCGCGATCGCCGCCATTTCTTCCCCTTTCGAGCCTTTCGTAATCGCGCCGATGGGGTGAATTTTACAAAGATCCACTTCTTTTTCTCTTGCCTTTATATAGGTGACGACCACTTTGTTGTCGGTCACGGGGTTGGTGTTGGGCATACAGCAAACTTGCGTAAAGCCGCCCTTCACCGCCGCCTTTGCGCCGCTTTCGATGTCCTCTTTGCGTTCAAAACCCGGTTCGCGCAGGTGTACGTGCATATCGATAAGTCCCGGAAAAACGTGTTTGCCCGCCGCGTCGATCTCCGTATCGCCGTTTGCAGGGATATTTTCCGCTATCTTGACGATTTTGCCGTTTTCGATCAAAATATCTTTCTTTTCCACGGAATTTTTCAGCACCAAGTTACCGTTTCTGATAATCATAATTTTTTCTCCTTACTCCATAGCTCCATCTTAAAGAAGATTTTGCGTTTGCGTAACCTTATCTTGCCGCGTTTCTTGTCTCGTTCAACAGCGCCAACACCGCCATACGAACTGCCACGCCCGATAAAACCTGATCTTCGATATGACTTCTTTCATGATCGATGACGCCGCTTGTCAATTCCACCCCGCGGTTTACGGGACCGGGGTGCAACACGATTGCATTGGGCTTTGCATAGCCCAAAATTTTCTCATCCACACCGTAGTTTGCCGCATATTCGCCAAGCGAAGGGAAATTGCCCGCCTGCTGACGTTCGAGCTGGATACGAAGTCCCATTACGACGTCCGCGCCGTCCAAAGCCTCCTCACGGGACTTGCACAACTTCGCCCCCAGCTTGTCCATGCCTTTGGGGATCAGCGTTTCAGGAGCGTACATGGCTACTTCCGCGCCCATGGTCTTTAACCCGAACAGGTTGGATTTTGCCACGCGGGAATGTTTGATATCCCCTAAAATCGCCACTTTCAAGCCCTTCAAAGTACCGAAAGTTTCGCGCATCGTCAGCATATCCAACAGCGCTTGCGTGGGATGCTCGTTCATGCCGTCGCCTGCGTTCAACACCCCTGCTTTGACCGTCTTCGCAAGCAGGTAAGGCGCGCCGCCCATCGGATGACGCATAATGATAAAATCATTTTTCTGCGCGTCGAGGGTTTTGCCCGTATCGATCAGGGTTTCCCCTTTTGCCACCGACGAAGTACCCGCTTCGATATTGATCGTAGTCGCGCCGAGATATTTCGCCGCTTCCTCAAAGCTGGTACGGGTACGGGTGCTGTTCTCGTAAAAGAGAATCGTCACCGTCTTGCCCTGCAAATGCGTCATCTTCTTTTCGCCCTGGCGCAAACGGTTTTTAAATTCCTGCGCCAAATCGAGGATCTCCGTGATTTCGGACGCAGACGCGTCGATCAAACCGAGCAAATCTTTTCTGTTAAGCATATTTGCCTCCCGTTTTCGTTTGTTTATCACCCGATATTATACCACTTTTTTCGGGCATTGTAAAGGGTTCGAAAGGCGATTTTTACCAACTTTTTCCCTTTCGAACCCTTTTTATTAAAAATCAATAGATTTTTACAAGGCTAAACCCTACCTTGTCGCAGGACGCGAGGATATACTCGATCCCGTTCTTCTCCGTCTTGAGGGGAAAATAGAACCCGCCGTGAATATGTCCAAACACCGCTTTTTCCACTCCGTTCTGCTCAAATAACTGCGTAAACAGCGTATCTTCCTTTTTTACTTTGAAGGGCGGATAATGGATCATCGCGATCTTTTTAT
>JAFUIT010000001.1 GCA_017468345.1 Clostridia bacterium | reverse complement strand
ATAACGCCAAGTTTAACAAAAACCTGTACAACAACTATTTCGCAAAATCGGTATCGTACAGAGGTTGCGGCTATAACAAGGCAGAGGACAAATATTATATTGTAACTGCAGGTCTCAACATGATCGTTTGCGACGCGGCGCAAAGTTTCGACGCAGCGAACAAGCGTCCTGCGGGTATCGCGCCTTTTAAGCATGAGGATTTGGGTATTACGCTCCCCAACAGACCGGCAACGGAAGGTTCGGCTATGCACTACGACAAGGATTTGAACGTCGGGTACGTGCTGTATTCGGAATTGAGAAGCGTTTCCCGTATCGATTTCAATACGATGAAAATTACTTTCACCGCGGATTTGGAATTTGATATCAAGTCGATCGTACAAAGCGCAGACGGCGAAATGATTTATTATACGTATTTGAACCCGTATGAAGCGGACGCAGGTCAAATCATACTCCGTGCGACGTCGATCGAAGGCAGAGAAAATCAAAACGCGTTGGAAGCGGTTATGACGATCGTTATTGTCCTCGCGGTTTGCGCGGCGATCGTGGCGTTGTTTGCGGTGTTGTGCTTGTTTAAGCGCGGTTTCTCGTCGAAATTCATGAACGTAATGTTCGGCTTTAAAAAGCAGTGGATCATTTACTTAATCATTCTCGGCACGATGAGCCTTGTCGCTATGTTCTGTTTCTATCCGGCGATCGGTTCTATCAGCCTTTCCTTCTTCGATTACACCGATCAGAAGAAAGTTCGTCTTTGGAACAATTTTGCACATTACAAATATATCTTCACAACGGACGGCGCTTTAAAGGAATTCTTGAATATGTTTATATTCCTTGCAGGCGATTTGTTCACGTCGTTGGTACCTCCGTTGATTTTCGCATTCTTCTTGACGATCATGCGGAACAAGAGCTATTCGGCGTTGATGAGAACGTTGCTTTTCATTCCCGGCATTATCCCCGGCGTAGCTACGACGCTTTTGTGGAGAGAAGGTATCTACGGGGAATTCGGTGTTATTAACAACTTCATCGGGTTCTTTACGGGTGAAAATCCGAAGATCGAGTTCTTGACCGACTTCTCGACGGTTAAATGGTCGTTGATCATGATGGGTTTCCCGTTTATCGGGTCGTACCTCATTTTCTACGGCGCGATGATGAACGTCCCCGACAGTTATTACGAAGCTGCCGAATTGGACGGCATCACCGTTATCAAACGTTTTGTATTCATTGACATTCCGTTGATTTTTGCACAGATCAAATACGTCCTTATCATGACGTTTATTGCATCCGTTCAAAACTTCGGACGTACGTATATGACGGAAACGGATACGTGGGGCGCGAAGACGCCGGTACATACCATGTACAACTACGTAACCAGCGGCAATTACGGAAGGGCGTCGGCATACGCAACGATATTGTTCATATTCTTGTTTATTGCAACAATGTTGAATATGCGTATCCAGACAAAGGATAATCAGGTGGCGTAATATGAAATCGGTAGCATTAAAAAGATCCGACAGATTACAAACTCAAATCTTGGTTGTTACTTGGGTTACGATTTGTACGGTATTCGCATTGATTCCTTTGTTTATCACGCTGATCAACGCTTTCAAGGGGCACAGCGAAATTGAAACGAATATTTTCGCGCTCCCTGCATGGAGTACGCTGGGTGCGAATATATCCAGTAACTTCAGCGTGGCGTGGGAAGCGATGAACGAACCTTTTGCACGCAGTTTGCTCGTTACCATTATCGGGGCGTTTATTGACTGTGTCCTCGGTTCGATATTGGCGTATATCTTTACGTATAAAGAATTCCACTTTAAAGAAACGTTGTTCTTTGCGTACATTTCGGTTATGTTGCTTCCTTCCATCATGGGTATGCCCATCTTGGTACCGTTTATGAAAAACGTATTAAAGCTGGGGGATACTTATTTTGGGTATTTACTTCCCGTTCTTGCGGGCGGTCAGGTAGGTGGGTTATTCTTGTTCCGTACCTTCTTTGGACAGCAGCCGCGCTCGATTTACGAAAGTGCGCAAATCGAAGGGGCAAACGACGTCGACATTTATTTCAGATTGACGATTCCTTTGGCGTTGCCCATCATTTTATATAAAATGGTAGGTACGTTCAGCTCGCTGTATAACGACTTCTTATGGCCCAGCCTTATTTTGAGCGACAAAATCACTTTGATGCCGAAAATGCTTTCCCTTCAAAAGATTTTTGTCGGCGGTACGGGTACGGGCGGACAAAAGGGTGCGATGTATGCAATGTATATGCTTTCCAGTATTCCTTTGATCTTTACGTCCGCAATCAGTATGAAGTTCTTCAGCAGCGGTGATTTTGCAGCGGGGATAAAACTTTGAGACGAGAAGAAATATATGAACAAAGCGCAGACGCGCCCGATTATATTTATTTTCAAGATTTTCCGGACATGGATGCCGTGCGATACCGTTTCGCGGGCTTGCACGTGCATCAAAGTCTGGAAGTTTTGATCGTGTATAAGGGCTGTATGCGGTGTATGGTAAACAACCGTGTCGAAACGATTTCGGCAGGGGATATCTTCATCGTAAACAGTTACGATACGCATCATTATGAATATGTCGGAAACGCAGCGGCGTATATTTTGGTCATCAGTAAAGAATTTTTCTCACATATATTAGATGAAAATACCGAATTCAACAATTTCCTTCACCCTACAAGGGAAGTTTGGGAAGATTTGATGGAGTATCTCAGCGATTCATATGGGAAATTCGGCGACTATAACATATTGCAAAAAAGCGGTTTCGTCGATATGTTGATGGGCATTTTATACAACAGCTGTCTTTTACGAAAGAAAGCCAAAAATGCGAATAAAGAATTTTTCATCAAAGTCAGCGATTATATCGCGGAGCATTTCGGTGAAGATTTGCGTTTGCCCGTTTTGGCAAAGAAATTCGGTTACAGTGAAAATTATTTTTCCGCGCTTTTCAATAAGACGGCGGGGACGAATTTGAACGAATACGTCAACCGCGTCCGCATAAAGAAAGTGGTGGAAATGCGAAAGGTTTGGGAAAAGAGATACACTTTAAAGGAAATTGTGTCCCGTTGCGGCTTCAACAGCATGGAAACGTATTACCGCGTGTTGAAGAAATTTAAAACGGACAACGGAAACAGCAGTTTTAAGGTAACGGTAAATGATGGGTTAAATAAAAACTCGAATGGAAGTGTAAAAATGGAAGTTAAAAAATTATGGACGGCAATCGTCGGCTACGGTAATAGGGGACAGGTATATGCCGATTACAGTTTGGATTGTCCCGACGAATTAGGGATTGCGGCGGTTATTGATCCCAACGAATTTAAGTTGCAGGAAGCCAAGAAACGCTACAATCTTTCCGACGATCGATTATTTACTTCGTACGAAGAATTTGAAGCAAAAAACATTCCTTGCGATTTCGTGGTAAACGCCACGATGGATCAATACCATTATGAAACCGCAATGAAAATTTTGGCAGGCAAACACGATATGTTGATGGAAAAACCCATCGTTCCCAACGCAAAGGAATTGATGGACATCAAACGTCTTGCCGACCAAAACGGTTGTAACGTATTTATTTGTCACGTACTTCGTTATACGCCTTATTATCGCCGTATCAAACAGTTGATTTTAAGCGGCGCGATCGGGGATATTATGACGATGGAAATGAACGAACACGTATGTATGGCGCATTATTTGACGTCGTTCACCCGTGGTAAATGGAACAGTGAAGAAAACTGCGGCTCCGGTTTCTTGCTTGCAAAATGTTGTCACGACCTCGACCTTATGTGCTGGTTGAACAACAGCACCGAGCCCGCAAACGTATTCAGTATGGGTAACCGTTCGCAGTTCGTTTCCGCAAAGAAACCCGAAGGGGCGGCGGAATATTGCTACCAGTGCAAATACGAGAGAGAATGTCCTTATTCGGCGATCAAATTGTACATGGAAATGAACGCAATGCCTTTCCTTACCTGGGATCGTTTGAATAAGCCTTTAGACGAGATCACGGACGAAGAAAAGATGGAGTTTTTGAAAGAGGACATCTACGGACGTTGCGCGTATGACGATCTTGGCGATTTGGTAGACAGACAAAACGTTATGGTATCCTTCAAAAACGGTTCTACCTGCTCGTTTACGTTGGTAGGCGGTACGACGAAAGCGGACAGATATATCCATATTGTTGGTACGATCGGTGAAATCGAAGGGAAAGTGGAAGAAAACAAATTTGTCCTTCGTAAATATATCGACGGCTCGTTTTCGGGTACGGCAGAGGAAATCAGCGTAAAGGACGAAATCGTCAGCAACGCAAAATACGGCGGTCATAACGGCGGCGACTTTGCCATTATGCACGACTTGATCGCATACCTCAATGGGGATAGAAGTTCGGTTTCCATCACGAAGTTGGACGACTCCATCAACGGTCACTTGTGTATTTTTGCAGCGGAAAAATCGAGGAAGGGTACTTGCTTGGTAGCAGTGGATTCCTTGAAAGAATAAATGAAAGTATAAGGAGAAAAACAATGAGAAAGTGGTTTATATCCTCTTTGATCGCATTGGCGGGGCTTGCAATTTTTGCAGGCTGTTCGATCCCCGGCATCGGCGGCTCGAAAGGCGACGGCAGTTCGTCGGAAAGCGTGCAGCAGAACGAAGGTTTTTACACCGTTAAGTTCGAACTTTGCACGGAGTTGCAGACGAACGCAGTCAGCGAACAAGAGGTAGAAGCAGGCGACGTAGCAATCAAACCTTCCGTCGGTGTTATCGGTGACAACCCCGAGCGTATGGAAGTAGACGGTTGGTATACGGACGCAGAATATACCAACGAATGGAACTTCACGACGGATACCGTAGAAGAAAACATGACGTTGTATGCAAAATGGGTAAAGAAGTTTGCAGTCGTTTACTATCTTGGTGAAGAAGCAGACGTACCCATGTATACGAGATACGTCAAAGAAGGCGAACTGATCCCTTATCAGCCCGAATTGGCTGACGGTTACGAAAGCAAGGGTTTCTTCACGACGATCAGACACGATCATGAATTTGATTTCAGTCAGCCCATCACGAAAGACGTAAACATTTTCATTGACCGCAGTGAACATATCTATTTCAGCGGCAGAATGATCGCAGACCGTTTTGAAATGGTTGCGGCTCCCAGCGGCGCAGGTTCGACGGTGGGTACGATCGATTACGTGGAAGAAGGGGAAGACGACGGTTATGCGAAGATCAACTTCGGTTATTCGACGGCGGCAGACCCTTATGCATGGCTTAGAAACGTAACGGTTGATATTTCTCAATCGCAGAAGTTGGAAGTGACCTTCAAAAACCTCGGCCATGCAACGTCTTTAAGATTCTATTATTTGAACTGGATGGCAGACGGTACGTATACGGACGGTCAAGGTTTCAACGAAAACAGTACGTTTACGTATTATTACACCGAAGACGAAATGAACATGACGGCTGAAGACGAATGGGTAACCAAAGTATTCGACTTCTCCAGCGTTTTGCACAACGGCGTATCCAACTGGGGTATTTCGTCTACGATGATTCAGCTTCGTATCCAGTCCGGTTACGTTTCCACGGATGAAAAAGACCTTTCCAACGAAATTTGGATCAAGTCGATCAAAGGTATCCCCGATGATACGTATGTTTCCACGGAAGACAGCGATTTCATCACCAATCTTCGTGCACACGACGACGCTGTGGAAGTGGAGAACGTTGCAAACGCACAGGAAGCTATTTGCGGTTGGATTTTCCCTAAGGATTATTCTACGGCAGTAGCAAACAACTCCGAAATCTATGAAAAGACGAACGGTTTGTTGTTGTACAGTGCTTTCCGTGCGGAAGATTCGAGCGTAAACTTCTTACTTCCTCAAGGACAAAAGATCAGCTTGGATGAGAAGACGACGATCAAGATTCGTTTGACCAACTACGGCTATGCGAACAAGATCACGCTTCAATATAAAAACAGCGACGGTTTCATTAAAACGAAAGATATTAATATTGCGCCTTGCGGAAGCGAGCCCGAGTCGAAAGAATACGTTTTGAATATGTTCGGTGCAGACCGTTATGAGAAAAATCTTTCTTCGCTTGGTTTCCTCTATGACAGTATCGGTATTGACAATGCAGTATTGATCGAAAGCGTTGAATTCTGTGATTTCAAGATGATAGATATCCCCGGTGTGAACTTCAACGACAAGTACGCAGGCGATATGGATAAAGAACAATTCTGGACGACTGTAAACGAAGTAACGTACGATCATAACAACGGTACGCTTTTGGATGGCGGTACGGTATTTACGACGGGCGAAAATGCGTTCATTGAAAGAGATTCTTATATCACCAACCTCGGCTACGAAACGATGACGTTGAAGTATAAGGACGTAGCAGGCGTTACGGCTGTAAAAGTTGCATTTACGATTGAGGGCGTCGATCAGGAATACGTATTTGACGTATCCAAGGCTGTAAAAGAAGCGACGTTGGATGAAGAAGGCAATTCCGTTCTCGTAATCGAAGCGGGCGACGTGAAAGTTAACAACAACGGCTGGTACGAAATCTTCCTTCCTTTCACCGCAACCGGTTGTATCGAAAAGGTAAAAGTTTCGTTTGTAGGCGCAGGTGCGATCACCATTCAGGAACTTCGTTTCAATATGGATAAAAACAGCGGGCTTGATCTGTCCGACGCAACTTATGCGGATATGATCAATATTCGCGAGTGGGACGGCGGTATCATCAGCTATGATAACAGCACCAGTTCCGCAAAAATTTCTGCGTTTACCGGGTCGTCGGTTAGATACTATTTCGGTTCTGCAATGACAGACAACAAGCTTGGCGAAGGTAATATCGATCTTTCGAACAAGAGCAAGCTGATTGTTGTTTATAACAACCCTGGCGACGTTGAGTCGTTGAAGGTTGCGCTTGGGCTTACGACGATCACGGACGAACTTGATGAAGACGGTGTTACGCCGAAGTGGAAGACTGTCATTACGCAGGCATACAACGAAACCAGCGGTAAAGAGCAGGTGTTGAATGTTGAAACGGGCATGGGCGCATACGAATGGGCAACAGCGGAAATCGACCTTAGCGCATATAACGTATTGTGCAACGGTACGGAAGGCCAGGCTTTGACCATGGTTTTATTTGAGCAAGGCATCATTTCTAGTGGTAATATAAATATCCGTGCAATTATCATTATTTGATAGGTAGCCAAAATATGAAGTTGTATCAAAAAGCAATTTGCACGCTTGCGGCGCTGTGCCTGATCGGCTCAGCGCTTGCAGGCTTTGCAAGCATATCCGCAAAAGCGAATGAAACGCTTTATGATATAGAGGAGGTTCTTATGCCTGTATGGGAAGGGAATACTTCTTATTGTGAATCCGTTTTGCCCATTGAAAACGAGTACGGCGGAATAGACCCCATTTCGTTGTTATATCCGATCGAGGAAATCGTTTCGGTGCAAAATGCGGAACTGACCGTTACGTATCAAGCGGGCGTAGACTATGCCGTGTCCGGCGGGAAACTGATCATTGCCGACGACGGCAACATTCCTACGCTTTCTCATGCGGAATATCACCCCTCGACAGGGCAAGCCAGCTTCGAATCAACTGAAGGCGGCTACGTATGTTTTTACGAGGGCGCTTGGTATCACAAGAAACAAATCGTCGTAACGTATAAACATTCGGCAAAATACGACGGATACGTTCCCGAAGGAAAAGCCGAATTGTTACAAAACGTACTTAAAAAATTGAACGGCAAAGAGAATATCGATTTGTTGGTATTCGGCGACTCGATTTCCGTAGGGGGAAATTCTTCAAGCCTGATAGGCGCGTCCCCGTATCTGCCGATTTATCCCGAGTTGTTCAAGCAGAAACTTGAAAACGCATACGGCGTCAAAGTAAGCCTGACCAACCCTTCAGTCGGCGGTATGGGCGTGGAATGGGGTATTGAACAAACGGACGGCATTTTAGAGGCGCAAGAGGGTTTGGATTTGGCGATCGTGGCGTTTGGCATGAACGACGGCGGTATGACGCCGACGCATTTTGCGCAAAGAACGAATATGATCGTATCCAAAATCAAGAGTAAATTCCCTCAAGCGGACGTTTTGCTGATCGCGACGATGTTGCCGAATAAAGAGGCGAAAAACTTTTATTTAAATCAAGAAAACTTTGCCGATGAAATGTTGAAAACTTGCGAAAAGGAAGGGGTTGCCGTGGTCAACATGACAGCCGTCCACGCAAGTCTTTTGAAGAAAAAACGTTACGGGGATATGACGGGTAACAACGTCAACCACCCCAACGATTATTTGGCGCGGGTATACGCGCAAACGCTGTTTGCGACCTTGCAGGAAAAGGCGGCGGAAACTCCCACTGACGGCGCGAGGGACGAAAACAGCGATACAAACCAAGGCGAAACCGATATTTTCGGCACGTTATTAGGCGGTTGTAACGGAACGGCTTCCGTTGCCGCTTGCGGAGTTGCGGCGGCGGTCGCGGCAACCGTTTTAAAAAAGAAAAAGGATGAATAAACTATGAAAAAACTTGCGGCATTATTAGCATTATTGATGTCTTTAAGCTGTTTGACAGCTTGTGATTTTTCCGAAATGATCAACAAACTTACGGGTAAAGAAACTTCCTCGGAAGAACAGTTGGACGCGGAAGGGTTCGTTGAAGTTTTGGGCGCGCAGGACACGGTTACGTTGAAAGCGAACGAATCCAAAACGTATGCGGTAAACAAAAACATTGCGGGTAAGGAATATATCAAGTTGGTTTTGGATACCGACGTGCGCTTGGTAGGTCAATTCCAATACCACGACGTCAATGACGAAAAGAAGATCGTCACGGAAGACTTCTTCATCGAAGACGCGGACGGCGAAACGGAATTCAAGCAATTCTTCGACGCGTTCCGTTTGAACGGTCACGGGCAATTTGACAAACAGTTGCTTTCCATCAAACTTATCAATAAGGGAGATACGGACGGCAAAGTAACGTTAAAGCGCGCGGCGGTTTCCGCACGTAAAATCGACGATTACGAACGCGAAGTATACGTAACGCAGGGCGAGATCAAGGTTGGTGCAGACCTTGCTACGGGCGGTACGTTGACCTATTTGGAAAGAATGACCTACAACGGACAGTCGGTTGACGAAATCATCAGCCAAAACGATGAAGTAGAAATCGGCGTCAATGCAAAGGCGGAAGCGAAAGAGCATTTGTCCTCGTCGGTTAACTTGATCAACATTTACGACGCAGGGCGTCAGTTCCAGCAGAGTTACTATGCAAACGTAGGCGGTATCATGGGCGATACGCCTGAGGAAATGAAAAAATACGGTTGGAGCGCAACCAAACATCCCGACGATTACGGCGCAAACGGTTACAACCGCGCGTTGTGTAAGACGGCGGATTCGGCAGGCTACTACTGGCCGTACAACCCCGTACAGGGCGGTGACGTTAACAGTAACCCTTCGCAGATCATCGATTACGAAGTGACCAAAAACCAAATTTATGTTAAGGTACGTGCGATGGACTGGGCAAAAGGCGACAACGGCAGCGGACTTGACGGTACGGTATTAGGCGGCGTGACGACCAAATCGTATATGGAAAACTGGTACACGATTAAAGGCGGTATGGTATACGTTAGAAACCGTTTTGTGGACTGGAACGGATTTGAAGGTCTTGAAAAAGTGCCCGTACACAGCAACGAATTGCCTGCGGCATACGTCGTACATCCTTTGCATAATTACGTATGTTATACGGGCAGCGACGATACTTGGACGGGCGAACTGACCACCATTCCCGACCTTGGGCCTTGGAACGTAAAAGCACATGCGAACCATCAGCCCGTCGAAGAATGGTTTGCATGGGTCAACGACGAAAACTTCGGCGTAGGCGTATACGTTCCCAACACGGACGTATTTGCGTCGGGTAGATCGCACGTTTCGACGCATAAGCTCTATACGGGCAACAGCAACGCGGATAAGAGTCCGTTGGTAGGTAAATATCGTTATAACAAACCGTTAAATACTTCCGATTATACCAGCTGTTATACGACGAATACCAGTTATACGGCGCCCGTTGTAAACTGGACGATGAAATCGTACGTGCCGATGGAATACACCTATGTAATTTCGGTTGACTACGTAGGGGTTATGCGTCAGCAGTTCAAAGATATTTGTGAAAGCGGCACGGTAACCAACGAAACGCTTTCCAGCTGGAAGTAATATAATTAAGGAAGGAAAACCTTATGAAAAAGAGATTGCTCGCTTTACTGACCCTTTGTTTTGTGCTTGGCGGTACGTGCGGGTGTGATTTGGCGTCTATTTTGGGCGGTAAAAACAGCGCTGACGATGCAAGCTCTATTACGTCGGACGCGGACGAACTGAAATTTGAAAATCTGTTAGACGCGCAAGCGGAAAAAACGCTTGCCGTCGGACAGACGGTTTCTTATACCGTCAATAAGGAGCTGGGCGACCGCAACTATATGAAGGTGGAATTTACCTCTGACGTCAATTTGTACGGAGAATTTATCTACTGCGACTTGGCGGATACGTCCAAGGTCGTCAGCGAATGTTTCTTTTTGGAAGCAGGGGAAACGGAATTTAAACAATTCTTAGACGCATACCGTCCCAACGGGATCGGGCTGTTTGAAAAGCGTTTACAAAGCGTTACGTTACAAAACGTCGGCGAAAGCGCGGGCGCGGTGACTTTGAAAGGAGTTTCCGTATCCGACCGTGATATTCCTGAAGGGCAAGGCGAGCTTTTCTTGGAAAAGAACAGCTTAAAAGTGGGTATAGACCTTGCTTTGGGCGGTTCGATTACATACGTATCGCGTACTGATTACGCCGGACAAACCGTGGACGAAATTCTCGACAAAGACGGCAACGTCAAATACGGTATTGACATGAAATCGGAAGCAGGGGCGGAGCTTCTTTCCTCCGAGGTCAATCTTGTTGCCATCTACGATCCTGGCAGGCAAATCCAGCAATCGTATTATGCCGAGGTTGGCGGTACGGATGACAAAGCGACTGGTGCAAACGGATATCAGCGCGGTTGGTGTTACACCGACTCGTCCGAGGGCGACTGGTGGTCGTACAACCCCGTACAAGCGGGCGACTGTGCGGACAATCCTTCGCAGCTCATCGATTATGAGATTACCGATAACCAAATCTACGTCAAAGCCCGTCCCATGGATTGGGGAAAGGGTTGGAAGGACGCATGGGCAGGCAAATACGAGAAGAAAGCAGCGGAATTGGGCGGGATCGATAAGCTCGGCTTGGTAAAAGGCGGTGTCACGACCAAATCCTACGTGGAAAACTGGTACGCAATCAAGGGCGGAGCGCTTTACGTGGACAATCAGTTTATCGACTGGAACGGTTTCACAGATATGGAAAACGTAACGGCAAGAAACAACGAAATTCCCGCATTTTTCCCCACGCATACGTTACATACGTTCGTGACGTACACAGGCATGGGGCCTTGGGGTGGAGACGAAGTCGGTCTATTCAGAAGCAAAAATCCTCAAAAAGGCGCTAGTCAGCAGTTGTGCGGCACGGAAAATTGGTTTGCATGGGTCAACGAGCAGGATTTCGGTATGGGCTTATACGTACCAAATATTGATTACTATGCATATTCGAAGATTGCGCCGAGTGCCCACAAAGACGCGACTTTAAATGCAGGGGCAAGGACCTGTCCGATGGTAATGGATCCCTATTTGTTACAAAATAAACCCCTTCCTGAATCCAACTACACCAGCTGTTACGTATTCAACGCTTGTTACACGGCGCCCGTCGTTGCATGGACGATGCAAGAATATAAAACGATGAAATATCAATACGTTCTTGCGGTCGATTATTTGACGGTTATGCGGTCGAAGTTCTACGACGTGCACGACAGCGGCGAGATTACCAACGAAACGTTGGACGCTTGGCGTAAATAAACGGGCGATATTCCTAAAAGATAATTTTTGTAACAAAAAAGCTAAAAAATGTTGGATATTTTTTTTGAAAATCCTTTACAAACTTTTTCGATTGTTGTATAATAGTGATAAGATACAACAAAATTTCCCCTAATTTTTCCTCAAAAGAGGGGAAACGGTGGAAAAAAGTGCTCGTAGGGGGGAATCGGAAAGCGGATTCACCCATCTTGTCTTTGTATTGACTTTACAAAGACGATCGTTAAAACGTTAAAATCGTAAGGAAATTTCAAATGGGAAGGAACTCCTTACGTAATGAAAGAAAAAATAATTCATCAGGAGGAGACAAGATGAAGAAAACAACCAAGAAACTTTTAACACTCGCTTTGTCGACGTTGTTTGTTGGCGCTGGCGTCGGATCTGTTGTTGCATTAAACAACGCATACGATAAAAGTGGCATCACGGCATCGGCTGAAGCATCGGTCCAAACGGTTGATTTGGCTTCGGCTATACAGAAAAATGGTACATGGGGCCTCGGCGACTTTGCGGGCAACATGGCGCACATCCGTTTGAATGCACAAGTGGGTGCGGTATGGACTGAAGCTCATGTGGCTGTAAATAATGCACATTT
>JAFUIT010000014.1 GCA_017468345.1 Clostridia bacterium | reverse complement strand
GTGGCGCAGAGAAAGGGATTTGAACCCTTGTATACATTCCTGCATAACACGATTTCGAATCGTGCGCGTTCAACCGCTCCGCCATCTCTGCAACAGCTTTTATATTATATACCATTCCAGTAAAAAAATCAACTGTTTTTATCGATGTTTTAAGAAAAAACGGAGCAATTTCTTTAGAAAATTGCTCCGTTCTATTTTTACCTTAGAAAGGCAACAATACCAGCAAATTACACGATATTACGATCAATACCAGCGCAAACGGATAGGTTGCCGCATATGCCGAAGATACGTCGTCCGTCCCTGCAACGGCGATCAACGAGCCGAGTGCAGGCGTACTGGTCATACCGCCCGTGATCGAACCCAAATTGTTGAAAATGGACAGCTTGAATACGTATTTACCAAGCACAAAGCCAAGCACCATGGGCACAGTCGCCATAATGATACCGTAAACGATATAAATCCAGTCGAATGCGGATACGAACTTCACGCCGCCGGGAACGCCTGCCCCAACAAGGAACAAGACAAGACCAAGTTCACGGAAGAAATTGAGGGTCTGCTTGGATACTTTCATATCGATTTTTCCAAAATGCCCGAAATGCCCTACGATCAAACCCGCAATCAACGTACCGCCCGACGAACCGAAGCTGAAATAATTGCCCCCGCCGATAGGAATTTTGATACAGCCGATCAAAAGCCCAAGTACGATCGTCACAAAGAACGGGAAGAAACCAAATTCGTCCAAAACCCAACGCTTTTTGTTGTCCTCGGGAATTTTGATCGTGTTTGCCGCAACGAACGTTTCTCTTTCTTTTGCGATATCCACTTTCAAAATCTTCGGCATTACCTGAACGAACAATACTACGCCCAAAACGCCGTACAAATACCCGATGCCGTAACCTGCGGTAACGTCGCCCGCAAGTTCGCCCGCCGATTCCTTTGCCGCGCCAAATGCAGGCGTGGAAGTAAGCGAGCCGGACAAAAGCCCTGTACCCATTGCAATATTCATGTTGGGATCGAGCCAAGAAATGATAACGGTGATACCTACGCCGCAAAGTACGATCGCCGCACCCATGGCTACGTATGCCATCATACTCTTGTTAAACGAACGGAAGAATTTCGGGCCCGCAATCAAACCGACCGCCGTTACGAACATAACCGTACCGAGGTTGGAAATCAAGCTAAACGTTGAACTTACGGACGCGTTCCAAAACGCGATATTTTTACCGCCGATCGTCCAAACGGTTTCCCCTTTTTCATCGCCGCAAAGATAGAAAATAACGCCTGCAACGATCGCTACGAGCAATACGCCCGCCGTGCCAAGCGATATCCCTTTAATTTTTATACCTCCAAGCAAAAAGCCGAGCACGACGATGACGAAAATCACGAAAAGAGTCGTCAACAACGCGCTGAAGGTAATACCTAAATACTCCATGATAAAATCTCCTTATAATTACGGGCAAAAACGCACAAAGCGTACCTTCGTGCGTTTTGTCCTTATAAATTCATCTTTTCCCTATTGTCAATTTGCTTTTCTTCTATAATCGGGAAGGAGTTTCGGAGAAGCAACTTCCGTTGCGATGCCTGCTGCTTCAAGCTCTTTCTCAAATTCTTTTACGTGATCGAGGGTAAGTTCTTTCAACTCTACCGTCTTCCACTTTTCTCCTGCCTGCTGACCTGCATTTCTACCGAATACGATGATGTCGAGCAAGGAGTTACCCATCAAACGGTTTGTACCGTGAATACCGCCGACCGCTTCGCCTGCAACGTACAAGTTTTCAATACACGTCATGCCGTTTGCGCCGATATCGATACCGCCGTTTTGATAATGCAACGTGGGATAAATCAAAATCGGTTCTTTTCTGATATCGATGCCGTATTTACCGAACATACGAAGCATTGCGGGGATACGCTTTTCGATCGTGCCTTCGCCGTTTAAGATATCGATAAGCGGCGTATCCAGCCATACGCCCTCGCCGTCCGTCGTTTTGATACCGTTTCCGCGCGCTTTGCATTCGCGAATAATCGACGACGCCGTTACGTCACGCGTTTCCAGCGAATATACGAACGCTTCGCCGTCTTTGTTGACGAGTTGCGCACCGAGCGAACGCACTTTTTCGGTAACAAGCGCACCGTAGATCTGCGTAGGTTCAGCCGCACCCGTGGGGTGATATTGCAAGGTTTCGGGATAGAGAAGTTTTGCACCTGCTCTATACGCCAAAACAAGACCGTCAGCAGTTGCGCCGTAGTGGTTGGACGTGGGGAAACCCTGATAATGCAATCTGCCTGCGCCGCCCGTTGCGATAACGACCGTCTTTGCGCGCGCAATGAGGATTTCCTTCGTTTCCATGTTCATCAATACCGCACCTGCGATTTTGCCGTCGGTATCTTTGATGAGTTCGATCGCCGCCGTAAAGTCAACGACCGTAATACCGCGGTTGAACACTTCGTCGCGGAGAGTACGCATAATTTCCGAACCGGAATAGTCGCGGCAAGCGTGCATACGTTTTCTCGAAGTACCGCCGCCGTGCGTCGTAACCATCGTGCCGTCTTCTTCCTTATCGAACATAACGCCGAGGTTATTCAACCACAAAATCGCTTCGGGCGCTTCGTTTACAAGCTTATACAAAAGTTCGGGCTTGTTTTTGAAGTGACCGCCGCCAAGCGCGTCAAGATAATGGGTTGCGGGGCTGTCGT
This sequence comes from Clostridia bacterium, assembly GCA_017468345.1. Taxonomy (GTDB): domain Bacteria; phylum Bacillota; class Clostridia; order Christensenellales; family Borkfalkiaceae; genus Scatosoma. The sequence continues at coordinate 5,184 of JAFUIT010000014.1, read as the reverse complement.
TGGGCTTATCTGCTGCCTGAATGCCGCCTTCTGCCATTGCCGTATTCGCGTCGCCAAGACGAAGTTTCGTCGCGATCATAACGTTTGCGCCGCGTTCGTGCGCTTCGATCGCCGCCGACGAACCTGCACCGCCGCCACCGATAACCAAAACGTCTACGTCGTAGTCAATTTTGGAAAGGTCGACGTTCATTTCCGCTATACGGGAATGTCCCTGCAACAAATCAGCAAGCTCGTGCAAGACTTTGCCGCCTTTATTTTTCCCTACTTTCAATTCTTCATACGCAGTCGTGATATAGTCGGGATGGAATTCTGCCAAAACGGCGTCTTTTTCTTCCGCCGTCATACGAGCGTGCAATTTTTCAATACGAGAAGCGCGGCTTGCTTCTACTTTTTTCATAGATTCAAGTTGTTCTTGACTGTAATGATACATACGCTTCTCCTTATTTCTCGATTTCTCTATGGTTATAGAGGTGCATTTGTTCTTCTAAAGGCGTGTTCATGATCGCTTCCAAAGCCGCTTTGCAATCCCCTGCGTCGATTTCCGCAACGCGGTTGATGAGGTGTTCGGTTTTGGGCGCAAGATATTTACCCGTAAGTCTACGCGTCAACAACGCTACCTGAGGATGGGAAATGCCTGCGGGGCAACGGGAAGAACATACGCCGCACATTACGCAGTCAAAGCTTTCTTCCGCCGCTTTTTCGTATTCGCCGCGCTGTGCGTAAGCGATATACTGCATAACGTTGAGTTCCTGCGTACAGCTCTTGGTGCAAGCATTACAGCCGATACACGAATAAATTTCGGGATACAACTGCATCATAATCTGCTGAGTAGGTTTGATAACGTTGATGTCGTAAACCTTCTTTACCAACGGGAAGAAGGGCAACGTTGCAACGTACATACCTTCTTCAACCTGCTGTTGACAAGCGAGGCAGGTTTTTAATTCCTGCTGACCGTGAATACGGTAGATCGTCGCGCAAGCGCCACAGAAACCGTTTCTGCAACCGCAACCGCGGACGAGCTGATAACCCGCGTATTCCATCGCTTTCATAATCGTTAAGCTTTCCGGCACTTGATAGCGTTTGCCGAAAAGATATACGTTTACCATATTTTCCATTGTTTTCTCTCCTTAATACTCGTCGGGAAGCTCGTCAAGCTCCGTCATACGGAATACGGGACCGTCTTTGCAAACGAATTTATCCCCTACGTTGCATCTGCCGCATTTGCCGACGCCGCACTTCATGCGAAGTTCCAACGTCGTGTACACGCGCGATTTTTCAAAGCCGAGTTCCAACAACCCTGCAAGGGTAAATTTGATCATGATGGGAGGTCCGCAAAGTACCGCCGTCATGTTGGGATTAAGTCCCAATTCCTTTACGTATGCAGGTACGAAGCCGACGTGTCCGTCCCAACCGTCTTGAGGACGGTCGATCGTCAAATATACTTCGGTGTTCGGTTCGTTGACCCATTCGTTTTTGATTTCGTCGATATCTACAAGGTCGTCCTTACTTCTCGCGCCGTATACAATTACGACCTTGCCGTAATTTTCACGGTAATGACGCACGTAGTTGATAACACTTCTCAAAGGCGCAAGACCGATACCGCCTGCAATGAACAACAAATCCTTACCTTTGAAATCTTCTTCCACGGGGAAGTTTTTGCCGTAAGGCCCGCGAACGGTCAACTGCGCGCCTACTTCGAGCGCGTGTAAAACTTCCGTTACACAACCGCATTTTTTAATGGAAAATTCCATATATTCTTCGTTTGTGGGCGAAGAAGTAATGGAGAACATACATTCGCCAACGCCGGGAATGGAAACCATCGCGCATTGACCGGGCATATGCTGGAACAGCTTTTTACCGTCCGTACCCACTACGCGGAAGGTCTTTACGTCAGGCGTGTCTTTACGAATGTCCGTAACAACGCCGATTTTGGGAATAAGAGTTTCGTTAATCATTATTTTTCCCTCCCAAAGTTTTGATTACTTTTACGATATTGAGGTTTTGAGGACACTTGTTCACGCAACGTCCGCAACCCACGCAGGAATACAATCCGTCGTTTTGCGAAGGATAATACACGAGCTTGTGCATAAATCTTTGACGGAAACGTTGCATTTGCGTCGTACGGCTGTTACCATGCGCCATCAAGGTGAAGTCGGAATACATACACGAATCCCAACAACGGTAACGAAGTACCCCTTCGTTCGTCTTGAAATCGCGAATATCAAAGCACTGACAGGTCGGGCATACGAACGTGCAAGTACCGCAACCAAGACAAGCTTCGCTCATTTCTTCCCACTCGCTTGCATTAAACAATTCGTTCAAATTTTCCGGTTTAAATCTACTTAAATCGAGGTTAGAATACGGCAATTTGTCAATAATAGCAGCAGTAGTTTCTTTTTGCGCCGCTACTTCTTCCTCGCCGCCTTCCGTAAACAAATCCTGTACGAGCGCGGTCAATGCCTCACCCTTTTCGGTATTTGCCTGCCAGTAAAGGTAAGTTTCGTCCATCCACGTCGTTACGTCGCCAAGGGGCGAAGTCGCGTCGATGCCGAATGCTTTACAGAAACAGCTTTCTTCGGGACGGGAGCAAGCAAGCGTTACGATGATACCTGCTTTTCTTCTCAACTGATAATAGGTGTCTACGGGTTCGGCAAGGAATACCTTGTCCAAAACCTCGATCGCCTTATAATCGCAAGCCTTTACGCCGAACATAACGAAGGATTTTTCTTCACTCCAATCCTTACGAATGTCGATGACCTCCAAATTTTTGCCTTCCGTCTTAAACTTCATCATGTTTTCCGTTTGAGGGAAGAATGCGTTTTTGGGGGATTTAACCGTTTTCAAGGTTTCAAGGGAAACTTCTTTCCCCTCCGCCCATACGGCGTAATTTACTTCGCCCGCGCGTTTAATGGGAATGAACAAACCCATGCTTTCGGCAATTTTCGCATACAGATCATTCAATCTTTCTTTTGCAATCTTCAACATTATTTTGCCTCCCCTTTAAATACGTCGTTCGGCTCGGTATCACCTTCGGTGTATTCGGTCAAAGGCGTTTTGCCTTCCGCCGTTTCACCTGCCTGATATTCGCCGTAGAAACTGTCGATATCCTTGATGAACTTTCTGTTAAGAAGGTGCAAAGGAATGTTTTGAGGGCATACGCGCGAACATTCGCCGCAGTCGGTACAACGGCCTGCTACGTGGAACGCACGAATAATGTGGAACAACTGTTCTTCAAACTTATCGTCGTTTGCCTTCGCCGCAATACCCGATGCAGGGTTGTCGAATACGCACTTCACGCAAGAGCATGCAGGACATACGTTGCGGCAAGCGTTACAACGGATACATTTGGACAGTTGGTTTCTCCAGAATGCAAAACATTCGTCCTCCGTCATCGCTTCTAATTCCGCCACCTGTGCAAAACGGTTTACGTCGCGTTCAGGGCGTTCGTGCAGGATGATTTCTTCGTCCTTCACCTGATGCGTCTTTTGACATACCGAACATTTTTCAAGCACAACGTCGGGCTTATTCAAAACTACTTCGCCGTAAAGGGAAGTAACTTTTACTTGCTTATCAACGACTTCAACGTCCGTAACACCCGTCACGCCCTGCGCCTTGATTTTATTGATGTCCAACTTTGCAAGGCATTCCACAGCGATCACGTAAACGTTTTCGCGCTTGATGCGGTGTTCTTTTACGAGCTGGTTAAAGCTATACGTGTCGCAAGGCTTTAAGAATACCGCCGTTTTCCCTTCCTTTTTACTCATTTCAATGAGATATTTGGAAAGGTTTGCACCGCAGAAATAGTTGTATACGAGGCTATCGAGTTCCTCTACCGTTTCAAAGGACGCGGGAACGGGGTCGAAGTAAAATTCACCCTTTTTCCAGCCGATTACGCGAGCGACTTCACCGCTGGCAAGCAGTTCTTTCGCACGTTCTATCATTTTCAATTCAACATCTTTCATCTTATTCGCCCTCCTTTACTCTGAGGTCGGTAAGACGTTTGTTTTCACCAAGTTCGGTGACCGTCTTCACAAAATCGTTCATAACAGCCGAGAAACGTGCGCCTTCCGCCGCGGAAACCCATTCCAAACGGGTGCGTTCCTTTTCGATACCCATATAGTTCAAAAAGCTGTACAAAAGCGCAATTCTTCTTCTCGTGTAGTAGTTACCCGTAACGTAATGGCAGTCGCCGGGGTGACAACCGCAAAGGATTACGCCGTCAGCGCCTTGCTGGAATGCCTTTAAAATAAACATAGGGTTTACACGGCAGGAACAAGGTACGCGGATAATTTTTACGTTTGCGGGATACGTCAAACGGCTGGACCCTGCAAGGTCAGCGCCCGCATACGAACACCAGTTGCAGCAAAAAGCCACGATGTTCGGGGTAAATTCTTTCTTTTCCGTGGTTACATCTTGCATATTGCTTCCACCTCCGACATAATTTGCTTCGAGCTAAAGCCCTTCAAATCCATCGCGCCCGAAGGACAGGTTACCGTACAAGCGCCGCAGCCCTGACACACCGCAGGATTTACGGACGCTACGCGGCGCAATTCCGTCTTGCCGCCTGGCATACGGAATTCCTTATCCACGTACGTGATCGCACCGTATGCGCAAACGTTTGCACACTGACTGCAACCGTTACACATCGTTTCGTTGGGCATTGCCACGCAAGGGTTGGTCTTTAATTTATCTTTTACAAGCAAACCGATGACCTTCGCCGCACAAGCCGACGCCTGCGAAACCGTTTCGGGAATATCCTTCGGCCCTTGGCATACGCCTGCAAGATATACGCCTGCCGTGGGGCTTTCCACGGGACGGAGTTTTGCATGCGATTCGGTTAAGAAGTTGTTGGTATCGATGCTTGCCGTAAGCAACGTCGCGACCTTTCTTACCGAGGGCTCGGGTTCGATTGCCGTTGCCAAAACGACCAAATCCGATTCAATCGTGATCTGTTCGTTATCGATGAGGTTCGAGCCCTGCACCATCAACTTGCCGTTTTCATTGTATACTTTGCCGACCATACCCTTGATATAATCTACGCCGTACTGTTCTACCGCGCGGCGATAGAATTCGTCGTAGTTTTTACCGGGCGTACGAATATCGATATAGAATACGTGTACTTCGGTATCGGGATATTTTTCATGGATCATCATCGCGTGTTTCGCCGTGTACATACAGCAGATC
>JAFUIT010000013.1 GCA_017468345.1 Clostridia bacterium | reverse complement strand
ATCGGTATCGACGCCGTGGCAATGTGCGTAAACGATATCGTCTGCCAAGGCGCAAAACCTTTGTTCTTCCTCGATTATTACGCTTGCGGAAGATTATACCCCGAAGCGGAATCGGAAGTAGTAAAGGGTATCGCAGAGGGTTGCCGTCAGGCAGGCGGTGCGCTTATTGGCGGTGAAACGGCGGAAATGCCCGGTTTCTATCCCGACGGCGAATACGATCTTGCGGGCTTTGCCGTAGGTATCGTGGATAAGAAAAAAGTTATCAACGGAAAAAATATCGTTCCCGGCGACGTTCTTATCGGTTTGAAATCGACGGGCGTACATTCCAACGGCTACTCCCTCGTTCGTAAGTTGTTCGGCGACAGCGACAAAGCGGCTTTGGAGGCGTACGATGAGGAGCTCGGCGCGTCGGCGGCGGAAGTTTTGTTAAAGCCCACGCGTATCTACGTAAAGAGTATTCTTACCCTCATCGAAAAGGTAGAAGTGAAAGGGATTGCACACATCACGGGCGGCGGCTTTATCGAAAACGTGCCCCGCATCCTGCCTGAGGGCGTTGCGGCGGAAATCGATAAAAACTCGTACGAAGTTCCCCCCGTATTCAAAGTGATGCAAAAGCGTGCGGGGATCACGGACGAGCAAATTTACAATACGTTCAATATGGGCATCGGCATGATGGTCGTAGTATCGCCCAAAGACGTGGACGCGACAATCGAATCGTTGAAAGCAACGGGCGAAGACGTGGCGATTATCGGTAAAACCGTAGCAGGGAAAGGTGTCATTCTCAAATGAAAAAAATAGCGGTATTCGCCTCGGGCGGCGGCACGGATTTTCAATCGGTCATCGACGCCAACGAGCGTGAAAATTTTTGCACAATCGAATACCTGGTAGCCTCAAAACCCGAAATCGGGGCGATTGACCGTGCGAAAAAGCACGGGATAAAACCGTTGGTTTTTGATAAAACGGCGGAAACAAAGGAACAATTTTACGCGCGCGTTGCGGAAACGTTGAAAAATGCGGGCGTGGAATATATCGTGCTTGCAGGCTGGCTGTTGGTCGTTCCCACAAGCTTTATAGCGGCTTTTGAAAATGCGATTGTGAATATTCACCCCTCTTTGATCCCGTCCTTTTGCGGAATGGGCTATTACGGCATTCACGTGCATGAAAAGGCGATCGAATACGGAGTGAAATTAAGCGGCGCGACGGTGCATTTCGTAGAGGCGGACGTAGACGGAGGCGCAATTATCATGCAACGCGCCGTACCCGTTGAACCGAATGATACTCCCGAAAGTTTACAGGCGCGAATTTTAAAAGAAGAACATAAGATGTTGCCCGAATGCGTAAAACTTCTCTGTCAGGGGAAGGTACGCAAAGTGGGAAGAAAAGTGTATATCGATTAAGAATGGAGAACGGAAAATGAACGTTTTGGTGATCGGAAACGGCGGTAGAGAACACGCTGTCATTCAGGCGCTTGCAAAATCGCCCAAAGTGGATAAAATTTACGCAATGAAAGGAAATGCGGGGATCGCACAGCTTGCCGAACTTGTCAACGTCGATTATTGCGACTTGAAAGCGGTCGGCGACTGGGTAGACGCGCATAAAGACGTCGATTTTACGGTAGTAACGCCTGACGATCCTTTGGCGTTGGGGCTGGTGGACGAGTTGGAAAGCCGCGGCCACCGCGCGTTTGGACCGCGTAAAAATGCGGCGATCATCGAGGCAAGTAAGGCATTCTCCAAGGAACTGATGAAAAAATACGGCATTCCCACGGCGAAATACGCGACGTTCAGCGATTATGACGAAGCGAAAAAATACGTCGAAACGTGTGCGATTCCCGTTGTTTTGAAGGCGGACGGACTTGCGCTTGGGAAAGGAGTGCTGATCTGTAAAACGCGCGAAGAAGCGTTGCAGGGCTTAAACGAAATGATGTTGGAAGCAAAATTCGGTGCGGCGGGAAGTAAAGTTGTCGTGGAAGAATTTTTGGAAGGCCCTGAGGTTTCCTGCCTTGCGTTTACGGATGGAAAGTGCATCAAACCCATGATCACCAGTTGCGATCACAAGCGTGCTTTGGACAACGACGAAGGGTTGAATACGGGCGGTATGGGTACGTTTTCTCCCGCACCGTTCTTTGGCGAAAAATCGGCAAAGGAAGTCATGGAAAAGATTATGCAGCCCACCATGTACGCGATGAATGCGGAAGGAAGACCGTTTAAAGGGGTGTTATATTTCGGCTTAATGAAGACGAAAGACGGGTATAAGGTCATCGAATATAACTCCCGTTTCGGCGACCCCGAAACGCAGGTTATTTTACCTATGTTAAAAACCGATTTGATGGAAATTTTCGAGGCGATCGTAGACGAACGTTTGGAAGAAGTGGAGATCGAATGGGAAAGCGGCGCTTGCGTATGTTTGGTGCTTGCAAGCGGCGGCTATCCCGAACATTATGAAAAAGGAAAAGAAATTGCGGTCGGCGATTTGGACGAAGACGTTGTTTTGTGCCATGCGGGTACGGCGATGAAGGACGGAAAGTTGGTGACAAGCGGCGGCAGAGTACTTGGCGTGTGCGCCAAGGGTGCGGATATTGAAGCCGCGAGGAAAAAAGTATACGCCAACGCGGAAAAAATATCGTTCGAGGGGATGTATTATCGCAAGGATATCGGCATCAAATATAAGAATGAGATAAAGGAATAAGTAAACAATGAAGAACTGTAAAAGATTTTTAGCGGCGTTCGTTAGTTTACTCAGCCTCGCGGTTTGTGCTTCGTGTGATCTATTTGCTTCGTTTTCATCTTCGGGCAATTCTTCAAATGGTTCCGATTTAGGTTCTAAGGGGGGTGCAGTGGTTACGATTACAGCGCCGACGAGAGAGGTATTTCCGTACGTAGCGGGAGCACAAAATTATTTGGAAGCGGGTGCGGGCGCAAACGTCGGGTTGTACTGCGGCGGTTATGAAAATCCGCAAAAAGCGATTAAGATTAAGTGGGAATGCGATGGGGAAAACGTAAATCGCTACAAAGTAGAGTATGCCACGAAAGCGGATTATTCGGATGCGATCGTAGAGGAGTGTGACGGCGATAAAACTTCCCTCAGCGTATTTAATTTGTACAAAGGGACGAACTATTACGTGCGAGTGACGGCTTACGGCGACGGCGGAGAGGTTTTATCCACGGATGAAAGCACTTTTGAAACGACCGCGCTTGGGCCTCGCGTGATGCATATCGACGAAATCCACAATGTGCGAGATCTTGGCGGTTACGTTACGGAAGACGGGCAAACGACGGTGCAGGGATTGCTTTATCGCGGCGGAACGTTGCGTCCTGCGGACGTTTATAAAAGTAACCTTACCGATGCTGGCGCGGAGTACATGAGTGAAGTCATGGGGATTAAGACGGAAATTGATTTCCGCATAAAAAGCGAAGCGGGCAACTTGACGCAAAGCTTGATCCCGGGCGCGAAGTTGGAATACGTTACGCTCGGCGGTTATTCGGATGCATTCGGCAATTATGCTTCGGCGTATAAAACGGTATTTTCGATGTTTGCGGATAAAAATAATTATCCCATCTATTATCACTGTACGGGCGGCGCAGATAGGACGGGTACGGTATCCTTTCTTTTGAACGCGTTGCTGGGGGTTTCTGAAGAAGTTTGCATTCAGGATTACGAATTTACAAGCTTTTCCGTATACGGCGAACGGAATACGCAAACGGGTGTATACAGCACCTACTTCAAGCCTTTCCGTGAAACGTTGGAAACCTATGCGGGTGAAACTTTACAGGAAAAAGTGGAAAGCTACCTGCTTTCTATCGGCGTAACGGCGGCGGAAATCTATAATATCAAGGCGATAATGCGCGGCGAAGAAACACTTTCTTATGCGGCGCCGCAACCGAAATACGCGCAGGATATCGACGGTAAATTTACCGTTACCGTATCTGCGGAAAAGGCGGTGACGGCGTTGTATATCGCGGAAACGCAGGTCGCGTATACACAAACGGAAAATGTATTGACGGTAAAAGCGGCGGACATGCCAAGACTTGCAAACGGTACGGTCAACGGCAAAGTAGTTTTGGAAGGCGGGCAAGAGCTTATTTTCACCTTCACTTGTGAAGCAATCGATTGCGTTGAGTTGGATGAATATATGCCGTTTGACGAAAACGGCGCGTTAATCTTAACCGCAGATAACTCGCTCGTTACGGGTACGAAAGCGGTCGGCTACGGACAAACGGTTTGCGTTCGTATGCAATCTACACTCGTAGGCGAAAACGGCGGTATCACCGTGATGGTGGGCAGCTACGGCTTCCAGCTTCGCGGCGGCGAGTTTAGGGCGATGCAGCTTTCGGACGGTGGCACAATCACTGAAACGGCGAGAAATACAGGTCTTGGCGGCAACGTACATATCTTTGACGAGGGGGAAGCATTGCTCTTTCTTACCGTTGATTTTGCCGACGGGAAACCCGTTATGCAGATTAAGGTGCTGTCGAACGGTATTTGGTTGGAACGCACCTACACCTATGCGGGAAGCATCAACGGCGAAATCGCGTCTGAAAACGCAAAGGTGACCTTCTCTATCAAAGCCCCCGATTGCAGTGGATTGAACGTATACACAAGCACGGCTTGGAAAAACAGATAATAAACATAAGGGATAAATAATATGATTTACAGAATTTTTGTAGAAAAGAAAGACAACGTACAAGCAAAAAAAGAAGCGGCGGATATCAAAACGCTGCTCAATATCCAAACGGAGGACTTGCGTTTGGTGCTTCGTTATGACGTGGAAGGGCTTAGTGAAAACGAACTCAACGCGTCCCTGGGTACCGTGTTTTCCGAGCCTCCCGTAGACAATGTGTATTTGGAAACGTTGACGGTTCCCGAAGGATACAAGGCGTTTGCAGTCAGTTATTTGACGGGCCAGTACGACCAACGCGCGGACAGCGCTGCGCAATGCGTGCAGTTACTCACCCGCAAATCCCGTCCGCTGATCAAATGCGCGAGAGTATATCTTGTCAAAGGCGTAACGGACGAACAGCTCGTTGCGATTAAAAAACATATTATCAATCCCGTGGAAAGTGAAGAAGTGGGCTTTGAAAAGCCTCAAACACTTGTCCGTGAGGCAATGGAAGGCGCGCCCGTTGAGGACGTGGCGGGCTTTATCGAGATGACGGACGAAGATATTGCAAATTATCATAAGAACGTCGGTTTTGCGATGAGCGTTCTCGATTTGGCGTTCGTTCGCGATTATTTCCGTGGCGAAAAGCGCAATCCGACGGAAACGGAATTAAAAGTGATCGATACGTACTGGTCGGACCACTGCCGTCATACGACCTTTGCGACCGAGTTGAAAAACGTAAAAATTTCCTCGCAAAACCCGTCGATTGAAAAGGCGTATCATTTGTATGAGGAACTGTATCAAGAATTGAACGGCGCGCGTCCCGACAAATATCCTTGTCTTATGGACCTTGCGACGATTGCCGCGAAAAAATTGAAAAAGGACGGAAAACTGGACAATTTGGATATTTCCGACGAAATCAACGCTTGTTCTATTCAGATCGAAGCGGAAATCGACGGTAAAAAGGAACAGTACCTTGTCATGTTCAAAAACGAAACGCATAATCACCCGACGGAAATCGAACCTTTCGGCGGCGCGGCGACTTGTCTTGGCGGGGCGATTCGCGACCCTTTGAGTGGCAGAACGTACGTATATCAAGCGATGCGTATCACGGGTGCGTCCGATCCCAGAGAAAGTTTGGAAGACACGTTGAAAGGGAAATTGCCTCAACGCGTTATTACGCAACGTGCGGCGGCGGGTTTTTCCTCTTACGGCAACCAAATCGGGCTTGCAACGGGCATCGTGGACGAAGTATACCACGAAGGGTATAAGGCGAAACGTTTGGAAACGGGCTTTGTCGTAGGCGGCGCGAGAAAGGAAATGGTATATCGCGAAGCGCCCAAGGCGGGGGACGTGATCGTTCTCCTTGGCGGTGAAACGGGGCGCGACGGTTGCGGCGGCGCAACGGGCTCGTCCAAAGCGCACGACGCGCATTCGGTGGAAACTTGCGGTGCGGAAGTACAAAAGGGCAACGCATTGACGGAAAGAAAGTTGCAACGCTTATTCCTCAATAAAGAAGCGACGAGAAAGATCAAAAAATGCAACGACTTCGGCGCAGGCGGCGTTTCGGTTGCGATCGGGGAACTCGCCGACGGTTTGAATATCGACCTTGACAAAGTGCCTAAAAAATACGAGGGCTTGAATGGAACGGAACTTGCCATTTCCGAATCGCAGGAACGTATGGCAGTCGTCATCGATAAAAAGGACGTGGACGCGTTTATTGCGCTTGCTGCGGAGGAGAACTTAACGGCAACGCCCGTAGCAGTCGTTACGGACACGGGTCGCATGAAAATGTTTTTGAAAGGTAAGGCGATCGTGGATATTTCCCGCGATTTCCTCAATACGAACGGCGTAAAACAGGAAACGGAAGTGAAAATTACCGATGCGGTTACTCACTGGTTTGATAAGAAATCGGGCGTATCCTTTGCTAAAGAAACGGAAAGAGTCCTTTCCGACCTCAACGTATGCGCGAAGAAGGGTTTGTCGGAAACGTTCGACTCGACCATCGGCGCAAGAACGGTATATATGCCTTGGGGCGGTAAAACGCAACGCACGCCCGCGATTGCGAT
>JAFUIT010000012.1 GCA_017468345.1 Clostridia bacterium | reverse complement strand
GTCCACGTCCCGTTCGGCGTCCGTAGCGCGGCGTTCCCGATCGGAGGACTGTTTTGCCGCCGTGTTTACAAATTCACCGAAACGCTCCACAGCCTCGGGATAACCGCCGTTGATCACCAGCTTGATGATACGGTGTATGCAAAGGTCGGGGTAACGTCTTATCGGGGAGGTGAAATGGCAGTAGCATTTGCTTGCCAAGCCGAAATGTCCGAGGTTTTCGGTATCGTAGCGCGCTTTTTGCATGGAGCGGAGCATAACGCGGTTCAAAACCGAGTAGGCGGGTAAATTTTCAGCCGATTTCAAAAGATTTTGATAATCGTAAGGCTTTACGTCCTGCGCGGAAAATCTTGCAACCAAGCCCAACGTTTGTGCGAATGCGCGAAAAGCGGTTGCTTTTTCTTCCGTCGGTTTTTCGTGGACGCGGTAAACGAAAGGCGCTTCGATCGAATGCATATATTCCGCAACCGTTTCGTTGGCAAGCACCATAAACGCCTCGATGATTTGATAGGAGAACGCCCGCTCGTAATCGGGGATTTTGATTTCGTCGTTTTCGAGGATGATTTTCGCTTCTTTGACGTCCAATGAAATGCTGCCGTTTTTTGCGCGCATCGTTTGTAAAATATGGGTTAATTCCGCAAATAACCCTACCATGTCTTTAACGAGTGCGTATTTTTTGCACGTTTCCGTATCGCCGTCGAGGATTTTGGTCACTTCGTCATAGGTCATTTTATGGGCGGAACGGATCACGCCTTCCACGATTTCACTGCTCTTTACGTTCCCTTTTTTATCAATCGTCATAAGGCAGGATAAAGTCAATCGATCCTCGCCCTCGTTTAAAGAACAAATGCCGTTGGAAAGGGGACGGGGGAGCATGGGTAAAACTCGGTCGGGGAAATATACGCTCGTGCCCCGTTCCAAAGCCTCGATATCCAAGGGGGAACGGTAGTCCACGTAATGGGTTATGTCCGCAATATGCACGCCGAGGAGATAATCTTCCCCAACCCGTTCAAGAGAAATCGCGTCGTCGATATCGCGCGTGTCCGCGCCGTCGATGGTGACGATCAGTTTATCGCGGAAATCCCGCCGCGCGGCAACGTCCGTTTCCGTGATTTTTCGCGCCGCTTGCTTAGCCGCTTCCTTCTCCACGCGGGGAGCAAATTCCTCTCTTAAATCGTAAGAACGAATGATGGATAATTCTTCTGCGAAGAAATCGTCTTCTTCGCCGAGTACTTCCACGATTTCGCCGCCGGGGCATTTTCCGTAAGGGTAAGAAGTGATTTTTGCTACCGCCTTTACTCCGTTTTTGACGTGCGAACAGTCGGAAAGAGGGATATAAATTTCGGTAGAAAAACGTTTTTCGTCGGGAAAAAGATAACCTGCCCGACGGTCGCGGCGAAAAGTACCGACGATTTTGTCATAGCCGCGTGTAAGAATTTTTACAACCGTTCCTTCATCGTCGCTTCTACCCCAAGCCTTTTCGATCAGTACCGTGTCGCCGTGCAAAGCGCCGTGTAAGGATTTGTGGGGGATAAAATAGTCTTCTTCGTTTTTTTCCTTACCTTCGGGAACTAAAAAAGCGAAACCGCGCTCGTTGCCGCAAACGGTGCCTTTGATCAAGCCTAATTGTTCAATCGTTCCGTACCTGCCCCCGTCGTTTCGGTAAATCAAGCCTTCCTCGCAAAGGGCGTTTAATAGGTCGAACAGTCGGTTTTTCTCCCGATAGGGAATTTGTAAAATTTTCAATATTTCCTGCGCGGTTTTCCCCGCAATCGTGCCGTCTTGAAAGGCGGCGAAAAGAGATTCTTTTGCGTTCAACGGATTCACCTCCTTGTATGTAAGGTGGAAATAAAAACGGCGGCTAAAACCAAGCCGCCGATGTGATCGTATGTGTTCTTAGGTCCAAATGCCGGGGATTTGGAGAATGTAGAAAGCAACGGAGAAAATGAGAAGAACGGCAAGACAAATCCACGTCCATTTCTTCATTTTCGCTTCGATAGACTTTCCTTTATTTTTTCCAAAGAAGGTTTCGCTGGAACCGCCCAAAGCGTCGATACCCGACGAGTTGCTGGGTTGAAGCAAAACAAGAACAACAGCGGTCAAGCAGCGATGCACATCAAAACGATCAGTGCGATGCTCAAAGCCATGTGTACAGCTTCATGGGCGCTACCCTTGAAGGGGTTTTCGCTACCGGAAGCCAATAAATTCATCAAATTCAACATAATTATTCCTCGTGTGTCTTTCATCGGCGAATATTCGCCGTTTCTAAAATTACTAATTGATTATAACATACTTAAAAGAATATCGCAACTGTTTTTTGCAAGGTTTTTCGAAAAAAATTTCCGATTTGCAAAAAAGAAGCGGTAAAACGGATCTACCGCTTCGTTGCTTTTCTTATTTGATCAGGCTCTTACCCGTCATTTCTTCCGGTTGCGAAATCTTCATCATATCGAGAAGTGTGGGCGCAAGGTCTGCCAAAACGCCGTCTTCGCGCAGAGTAACGTTTTTGTATTCTTCGGAAACGAGGATCACGGGGACGGGGAAGGTGGTATGCTGTGTAAATACCGTTTCGCCGTCGTCAGCGATCATTTGGTCGGCGTTGCCGTGGTCAGCCGTAACCAACGCACTGCCGCCCATAGAAAGGATTTTGTCCGTTACTTTCTTCACACATTCGTCTACCGTGTGAACGGCTTTTACAGCCGCGTCCATAACGCCCGTGTGCCCAACCATGTCGCAGTTTGCATAGTTCAAAATTACGACGTCATAGATGCCTTTATCCAGTTCTTCCAACACTTTTTCGGTTACGGGAAAAGCGCTCATTTCCGGTTGTAAATCGTAGGTGGCAACCTTCGGGGAGGGGATTACGATACGCGTTTCGCCGTCTACGGGCGCTTCTAACTTTGCATTGAAGAAGAAGGTTACGTGCGCGTATTTTTCCGTTTCCGCGATGTGCAACTGTTTCAACCCAAGGGAAGAAATATATTGAGGCAACGTGTTCGTGATGTCATCGGGAGGGAATGCCACGCCGACGTTTTCAAACGAAGAATCGTACACTGCAAAACCGACGTACGTGGGGGCAAGGAAACCGGTTTTGCGTTCAAAACCGAGCGTCGCGCCCGTTTTTGCGTCCGTAAAGGGGAAGTTTTCCTGCGAGAACATACGGGAAATTTGTCTTGCTCTGTCGGGGCGGAAGTTAAAGCAAATAATGCTGTCGCCCTTGCCGATGAGCGCGACGGGCTTGCCGTTTTCGGTTAAGTTCGTGGGCAGGATAAATTCGTCCGTGACGCCGTTTTCGTAGGACGCTTTTGCCGCGTCTTCCGCACTGCCTTCAAACTGTACGCCCGTGCCGAGGGTCAGCATATCGTACGCCTTTTCTTCGCGATCCCAGTTGTTGTCGCGGTCCATTGCGTAATATCTGCCCGAAACGGAGGCGATTTTACCGAAATTGAGTTCGTCCATCTTCGCCTGCAAATCTTTTAAAAATTCCGCGCCGGAAGTGGGTGCAACGTCGCGGCCGTCGGTAAACGCATGCACGTATACGTTGTCAAGCCCTTCCTTTTTCGCCATTTCGATGAGTGCGTAAAGGTGTTCGGTCTGGCTGTGTACGCCGCCCGTGGAAACCAACCCGTAAAGGTGCAATTTCTTGCCGTTGTCCTTTGCCGCATGCATCGCGCGAAGAAGTTCAGCGTTTTTAAAAAATTCGCCGTTGCGGATATCTTTCGTGATTTTGGTCAAGTCCTGATAAACGATTCTGCCTGCGCCGATGTTGAGGTGGCCGACTTCGCTGTTGCCCATCTGACCGTCGGGAAGACCTACGGACATACCGCTTGCGCCAAGCTGCGCAGAGGGGTAGTTATTTTTCAGTTCGTTTACGTATTTACTGCCGTCTGCGACGATCGCGTTTCCGTTAACGGAAGGATTGATGCCGTAGCCGTCCATGATAATAATAGCGTAAGGGGTTCTCATAATATACTCCTAAATTTCAAAATGGTGGGGGCAGGTACGCGTTGAACGCTTGCCTGACCCCCATACTTTTCCTTTAAAACAAATTATTTGTCAAAGTTTACGATTGCGGCGAAATCGGGTGTTTTCAAGGATGCGCCGCCGATCAAACCGCCGTCGATTTCGGGCATAGCCATCAATTCTTTGCAGTTGCCTGCGTTCATGCTGCCGCCGTATTGAATGCGGAGCTTTTCAGCACACTTAGGGCAGAACATTTCGCCAACCGTTTTACGGATGAAAGCGATCGTTTCGTTTGCCTGTTCAGCCGTTGCGGTCTTGCCCGTACCGATTGCCCATACGGGTTCGTAAGCGATGACGATCTTGGTGATATCTTCGATATCTTTCAAACCTTCATGGATTTGCGTAGCAAGCACTTCTTCCGTCTTGCCCGTTTCTCTTTCTTCGAGAGATTCACCGATGCAAACGATGGGAGTGATGCCGTTTGCGAGTGCGGTAAGCGTTCTCTTGTTTACCGTTTCGTCCGTTTCACCGAAATACTGACGGCGTTCGCTGTGACCGATGATGACGTATTCAACACCGTATTCAAGCAACATTGCTGCGGAGATTTCGCCCGTGTACGCGCCCTTTTCCGCAAAGTGTACGTTTTCCGCGCCGAGTTTGATGTTCGTGCCTTTGATCGCTTCGCTGATCGCGGGGATATTGATTGCGGGAACGCATACGACTACGTCGCAGTTTGCGTCCGTAACGAGGGGAGCGATCGCGTTAACGAGCGCAACGCCCTGCGATGCGGTGTTGTTCATTTTCCAGTTACCTGCAATGATAGGTTTTCTCATGATATATATTCTCCTAAATCGTAAATTTTTATTTTCTCAAAGAAAGGGCAACGCCGTTGCCCTTTCTCTTTATTCCTTATTTGTCGTTCAAACAAGCGATACCGGGAAGAACTTTGCCTTCGAACAATTCGAGGGAAGCGCCGCCGCCCGTCGAAATGTGGGTCATCTTATCCGCATAGCCGAGCACCTGTACAGCCGCCGCGGAGTCGCCGCCGCCGATGATGGTGGTTGCTTTGCCGTAAGCGTTTGCAAGGGAAGCCGCAACCGCCTTCGTGCCTTCTGCAAGGATGGGATTTTCGAATACGCCCATAGGGCCGTTCCAGATAACCGATTTTGCGTTTGCAACCGCGGCTGCAAATACCTTTTTCGTTTCAGGACCGATATCAAGACCCATCATATCGTCAGGGATATTCATAGAGGATACGACCGTCGTTTCGATCGGTGCGTCGATGGGGTTGGGGAATTCTTTCGCCGCAACGGTATCTACGGGCAAAAGAATGGTCTTGCCGAGGGATTCGGCTTTCTTCAGCATTTCCAAGCAGTAATCGATCTTTTCGTCGTCTACGAGGGAAGTACCGATCTTGCCGCCTTTTGCTTTCAAGAAGGTGTAAGCCATACCGCCGCCGATGACGAGAGTGTCGCATTTTTCAAGCAAGTTGGAGATAACGTTCAGCTTGTCCGCAACTTTTGCGCCGCCAAGGATTGCAACGAAAGGTCTTTCGGGGTTTTCAAGCGTATCAGCCATAACGGACAATTCCTTTTCGATGAGGAAACCGCAAGCCGCCGTGGAAACCAAACCTTCTTCTACGATGCCTGCCGTAGAGGAGTGCGAACGGTGCGCAGTACCGAATGCGTCGTTGACGTATACTTCGCAGTAGCTTGCAAGCGCCTGCATAAATTCGGGCGCTTTCTTTTCTTCGCCCTTGTGGAAACGAAGGTTTTCAAGCAATACGCATTCGCCTTCCTTGCAAGCGGCAACCTTTGCCTTTGCGTCTTCGCCGATAACGTCGCTTGCGAAAGTAACTTTACCGCCGAGCAATTCGTTCAAACGAGCCGCAACGGGAGCAAGGGTCAACTTCTTGACGTCTTTCTTTGCTTTTTCCAAAAATTCTTCGGTCGCAGCCGCTTGTTCCGCTTCGGGCAGAGCCGCTACCTTGCCTTTTTCTTTCTTGTTGAGTTCGAGTTTTGCGTCGAATACGTTGTGGGGCTTGCCCATGTGGGAGCAAAGTACCACTTTCGCACCCTGTTCCATCAGGTATTTGATGGTGGGCAAAGCGCCGATGATACGGTTTTCATCGGTGATAACGCCGTCTTTCATAGGTACGTTGAAGTCGCATCTGACGAGGACTTTTTTACCTTTTACGTCTACGTCTTTTACGGTTTTCTTGTTCATAGAGTTCAAAATCTCCTTGATAAATTTTTTGCATACGTATATATAATACCCATTTTTTTCATTTTTGTCAACGTTTTGTAAAACAAAACGGAAAATTATTTTTCCATTCTTTCCTTTTTTCTTCTTTGCGTAAGCTTGACGAAAGGGGATAGGGTATGTTATAATAATCGTTAAGGAAACAAAAGAGGTGGATCATGAGCAGAGCGGACGAAATTTTTGCGCAAAATATGACGGATATCATGGAAAATGGGTTTTGGGATACCGATTTGAACGTACGCCCGAAATGGGAGGACGGTACGCCCGCACATACGGTGAAAAAATTTGGGATCGTCAACCGTTACAATTTGCAGGAAGAATTTCCCATTTTGACTATGCGCCGCACCGCGTTTAAGTCCTGCGTGGACGAATTGCTTTGGATTTGGCAGAAAAAGAGCAACAACATTCACGATTTAAACTCTCACATTTGGGATAGCTGGGCGGACGAAACGGGTTCGATCGGCAAAGCTTACGGTTATCAGCTGGGTGTAAAACATCAATACAAGGAAGGCGAGTTCGACCAAGTGGATCGGGTGCTGTACGATTTGAAGCACAATCCCGCCAGCCGCCGTATCATGACGAATATCTACAACTTTCAGGACTTGCATGAAATGAACTTGTATCCTTGCGCGTATTCGATGACGTTCAACGTGACGGGGGATACTTTGAACGGTATCTTGAATCAACGTTCCAACGATATGCTGACGGCAAATAACTGGAACGTAGTGCAGTATGCGATTTTGCTCGTTATGTTCGCGCAAGTTTCGGGCTTGAAAGCGGGCGAGTTGGTGCATGTGATCGCCGACGCGCATATTTATGACAGACACATTCCGCTTGTGCAGGAAATTTTGCAAAATCCTCGCCACAAAGCGCCGAAACTTATCGTAGACGAAAGCATTACCAACTTCTACGATTTCACGGTAGACAGCTTTAAGCTTGTGGATTACGAATATGAAAAATTAGAAAAGAAGATTCCGGTGGCAATATGATATACGCAATCGTACACGTCGATAAGGAATGGGGGATCGGAAAGGGGAACGATATGATGTTTTCCCTGCCCAAAGATATGAAATTTTTCCGCGAAACGACCTTAAACAACGTCGTCGTTATGGGTGGAAACACCTTGCGGTCTTTTCCCAATCAAAAGCCCCTCAAAAATCGGGTGAATATTGTAATTTCAAGGGGGCAGGTACGCGATGACTGCATAATCGTCCGTTCTTATGACGAGCTGAAAAACGAGATGAAAAAGCGTGAAAACGAAGAAATTTTCGTCAT
>JAFUIT010000011.1 GCA_017468345.1 Clostridia bacterium | reverse complement strand
GTTGATAGGATTTATATTCTCCCTTTATTTGAAATCGGTCGCACACTTGTTTAATTTGTTGTTCTATATCCAAAATAACACCTATACCTGATTTATTTTCCCCTGTCTGTGTACAGACACTTCATTCGTATGCGGTTTCTTTGCTATTTTGACACCAAAGGCACAAAATACAATCGTTTAAAAGCTTACTAAAACATTGTACCATATAGATAATGCTTTGTCAAGTACTTTTTATTTTTTCATGCGAATATTGCATAGTTGTTATGAAAATTACAAATGCTTGTTATATGAATAAATCTTTTTTATTATACCCGCTACTTATCATGACGTTTTTCACGGGCTGTTCCGCACCGAAACAGGAAAATGTACAATTCAACGCGTACCCGCCCCGCCCATTAGAAGATTATTTTGAGGACGCCCCGCCCATTCAACCGACCGAAACAAAAAAAGAAACCGACGTTTGGGATACGTCGGACATC
Source organism: Clostridia bacterium (assembly GCA_017468345.1). Lineage (GTDB taxonomy): Bacteria > Bacillota > Clostridia > Christensenellales > Borkfalkiaceae > Scatosoma. The sequence continues at coordinate 9,071 of JAFUIT010000011.1, read as the reverse complement.
GATATTTCGTACGTGCAAAAAGATAGAAAGTTAATTTCGTTTACATTTGACGACGGACCTTCCAAAACGATGGAAAATATCCTTGCCGTCTTTGCCGAGTACAACGAACGCAATCCCGATTGCCGAGCAACCGCCACTTTTTTCCTAAACGGCGGCGTTATCTTACCCGATGACACCTCGCTTTTGCAAACGGCAACTTTGCTTGGATTTGAGTTGGGAAACCATACCCATTCGCATTTTGATTTGACAAGTTTGGACAAAGAGACGTTGCAAACGGAAATTGAAAAGACCGACGCGCTTCTTGAAAAAATAGACGGCAAGTCCCGACATCTTTTGCGCCCTCCTTTCGGGCGTATCAACGGGGAAGTAAAAGCGCAGCTCGCCGTGCCCGTCATCAACTGGAGCATCGATACGTTGGATTGGACGGGCAACAGCGAAGAAAAAATATATCAAAGCGTTTACACCGCCCGTTTTTCGGGCGCGATCGTGTTAATGCACGACGGTTACCGCGCTACGGTCAACGCTTTAAAACGTTTATTGCCCGATTTAAAAGCGGACGGATATCAAATAGTCAGCGTTTCTGCTCTTGCCAAAGCGCACGGTTGTGCTTTACGAAACGGGAGTGAATATATCCGCGCACGAAAACAATAAACGGATATACCGTGTACGAGTTTACCGTTATTTTATACAAAAAAAGAAGGGGTAAGCCCCCTTCTTTTCTTTATACTTTTTCAACCGTATACATACGGAAAAATTCCACGCAATTTCCCACCCACGTTTTTATCCTTGCAAATTCCGCACCTTCGGGATTGATTTCCAAACTGCCCGTTGACGCGCCGTGTACGCCGCGAGGATAAACGTGCAATTCGTACTCGATCCCGTGTTTTGCAAGCGCCATCGCATAACGAAGCGCGTTATCGCAAGGCACGGCTTGATCGGCTGCCGTCGACCAAATAAAAGCAGGCGGCGTATGTTCGGATACCGATTGATCGAGGTTTAAAACTTTTAACAGTTCCGTCTGCGCCTCCTCCGTATATCCCCTCAAAAGGTTTTCGTAAGAACCCTGATGCCCGTTTATTTTGGAAATTACGGGATATCCAAGCCCTACCGCAGTCGGTTTACAGTCGAGCGCGACGCCGACTTTTTGCGCAACGTTTTGATGCTCTACCGCAAGATTTGCCGTCAAGTGTCCGCCAGCGGAAAAACCTACGACGAAAATTTCTTCTCCGTTCACGTTCATTTCTTCCGCATTCTTTTTTACGTAATCCACCGCCGCCGAAACCTCTAAAAGCTGTTCGGGGTATGCGGCGCTTGGCGAGACCTCGTACCAAAGGACAAACGCCTGAAATCCTTTCGCCAAAAATTCAAACGCGACCGGTTCGCCTTCTCTTTTACTGACAGAACCGTATCCGCCGCCCGGAACAACGATGACTGCCGGGCGTTTCCACCCAAAAGTATTTTCACCGTCCCAAGGAAAATCACCCAAAATACATTGCAATTTCCCGCCCTGTAAAAAGGAATATTCTTTCGCTAAATCTACCGTATATGCTTTCATACCATCCTCACGAAGAAATGCCGCTTAAACGCGGCATTTACCTTAATTAAAAAATTCTTTATAAATCGCTTGAATACAAGCCGCACAATCAGCGCTCTCAACGCCGACGATAATGTTGAGCTCGCTCGACCCTTGGTCAATCATATTGACGTTGATATGCGCGTCGGAAAGCGCCTTAAACAAACGGGCGGACGTACCAACGTTTTTCGCCATACCGTGCCCTACCGTCGCCACCAACGCGATGTCTTCATGCGCGTAAATACGGTCGGGATTTACCTTCTCCTGCATTTCGTTCATCAACGTTTCCAAAATGCCGTCTTTCAAGAATTCGTTGTCGATAACCAAGGACATGGTATCGATCCCCGAGGGCAAATGCTCGAAAGAAATGCCGTGTTTTCCGATGACGGAAAGCACTTTTTCAACAAAACCGACTTCCGAGTTCATCATCGATTTTTCAAGCGTAATCGAGGTAAAACCTTTCTTCCCCGCAACGCCCGTAACGACCGTTTCACTGTTGTTGCGCGTGGAGCGTTTTACGATATACGTGCCCGCGTCCTCGGGACGGAAAGTGTTGCAAATACGAATGGGAATCCCCGCGCTTCTTACAGGGAAAATCGACTCGCTATGTAAAACGTTCGCGCCCATATAGGAAAGTTCGCGAAGTTCCTGATAAGTCAATTCGGAAATCCATTTCGGGGACTGTACGATACGGGGATCGCAAGCGTAAAAACCGCTGACGTCCGTCCAGTTTTCATACAAAGTCGCCGAAACCGAGCGCGCCACGATCGAACCGGAAATATCCCCGCCGCCGCGCGAAAAAGTTTTAACTTTGCCGTCCGCACCCAAGCCGTAAAACCCGGGAATGACCGCGCTATGATATTGAGAAAGGACTTTTTCACCCAACTCAAACGTTGCGTTATCCAAAACGCCGTCCTTGTCAAAACGGATAAATTCGGTCGCGTCGACAAAAGGCACTTCCAAAACAGCCGCCATGATCAACGCGGCAAAATACTCGCCGCGCGACGCGCAGTAATCTCTGCCTGCGCCTGCAAGCATTTCCGCCTCTACTTTATCCAGTCCCGCTTTGATCCCGACGTCTTTGCCGAGCTCCGTTTGAATATTCAGGAAACGAATGCGGATCTTTTCAAAAGTCGCCTTAAACGTTTCCATATCGCCGCTTTCAAGCGCGTCCGAGCATTTATACAAAAGATCGGTCACCTTGATATCTCCGCTAAAACGCTTACCGGGTGCAGACACCACGACGTAACGGCGTTCCGCGTCCGATTTTACGATCGACGCGCCGCGTTGAATGGTGCTACCGTCCGCCATGGACGTGCCGCCGAATTTACATACTTTCAAACCCATAAAAATCCTCTCACTTAAATATTGATCACCAACACCACCAACAACGCAAGCAACAAAGTAATCGCCTTGATCCAAAACTTAGAAACGAATACGTTTTTCAAAAAATTAACGAACTTCATTATCTGTTACCTCCGATGCTCTTTTTGCCGGACAAAGCCATATCCTGCCAGTAGTAATCCTTCAACGCCTCTATCAACATATCGTAATCGGCATAGCGGGTCACGTTACCCTGGTTGACAATGGAGATAATACCCGTTTCTTCGGAAACGATCAGCGAAATCACGTTCGCCACTTCCGTAATACCGATCCCTGCGCGATGACGAGTACCGTATTCCTTGGGATAGATGGTTTTTTGCGTCAAGGGCAAGAAACAGCCCGCCGCCTGAATTTTGTGTCCGTGAATGACCATCGCGCCGTCGTGTAAAGGCGCCTTGGGGAAAAATACCCCTTCGATCATTTGGGTGGAAATTTCCGCATTGATGGTAACGCCGCTTTGCAACACCTGCTTGGGCAAGCTGCCGCGCGAAAGGACGATCAATGCACCCACGTTGTTTTTCGACATATTTTGCAGCGCTTTTACAATATTCGCAATACAGCGCTCGCTGTCCGCTTGGCTGTACGTTTCCGCGTTGCCCGTATTGCTTTCCATGCCGCCCGTTTTCGCTTTATGAACGTCCCAGAAATATTTTTTCACCTCAACGTTAAAGATAATGAGCATCACAGACGAAAGCAATACGACGTAGAACACGAAGAACGTCGCCGTCATAATTCCGCCGTCAAAGACGCGCATTGCCGCGCCCGCAAGCAACATTACCCAATATACAAGCATCAGCTTGGTTGCATCGTTATCGCGTAAAACCTTCGACACGAAAAAGATAATGCCGAAAAACAGCACGATTTCCACCGCGTACAAAACGCCGAACCCGGTGAAAAATGCAACTATGCTTTCCCAAAGTGCGGGGAAATTATAGCCTGTCGCCAAAAGTTTTGTCAACATGATACCCTCCTCTACGCGCGCATTATGCACGCTTGCGATGTAAGTAGAATCAATTACGTAATATATTATATATAATTCCAACCGAAAAAGAAAGTGTTTTTAACCTTTTTCCCTCGGATTTTTACGATTTTTCAAAAAATAGCTTTGCCGTTACCGTTTTTAACGCGGACGCAGGAGTCACTTCTCCGCATTTGATCGCACTGATCGCTCCGTATACCGCGTTGTATAACTCCAACAGCTTATCCTTGCCGAATTTCGCCGCCTGCTCCCGATTTTTTCGCGCGGCATATTCCTTGATCCCCAACGCCGTCGCAACTTCTTTATCCCCGCCCTTACAAAGAGAAGTTTCATACAGTCCCTTGAAATAGGACGCAAGCGAAGAAAGCAGGGAGGTTTCGTTAAATCCGCGCGTGGAAAGATCTTTGATCACCCGCATATAGGTAGAATAATTTTTCCGCGCCAACGCATTGGCAAGTTCGTAAATTTTATACTCCGCGTCGGGATACACCAACTCGTCCACGATCTCGTCCGTCAACCGAGTCGCCCCCACCGCCGCGCAATAACCGAGCAATTTCTCCGTTTCCTGCGCGATACGCGCCATATCGTACACGCAATAGGACGCAAGTTTTCCGCAAGTCACGCCGTCTGCGTACAGTCCCGCACGTTTGCAAGTAACGTATATCCATTTTTTGATGGTTTCTTCGTCCGAGCGCGCGCAATCAACGTACGTTACGTTCGGTTTTTTCGCCAAAACCGCACTACCCGTCTTGCCCTTTCCGCTATTAACGATCAATAAAATGGAACTGAGAGGCGGATTTTCAAAAAGCTCCTTCAAATAGAAGTCGAAATCCTTTTCCGTAGGGTAAAATTCGGTAACGCGCACCACTCTTTTTTCGCTGATAAAAGGGAAACAGTTGACCGCGTCCACCAACGCTTTGATTTTCTCCCCTTTCAATGCGCCGCCGTCAAAAGCGGCATAATCGAGAGTCGGTTCTTGCAAAAAGCGGGATTTGAGCATTCCTTCCCCCTTTTCGCGAAAATAAACTTCCTCCCCCTCGAAAAGGTAAATGGGCTGCGCGCCGTTTTCGTCTGTGAACTTTTTAAAATCAACGTATTTCACGGTTTTTTGCCTCCCATTTCTTATCTATGCTATATTATAGCATAAGTTATGCAAAAAAGCAAGAAAAACGCCTCATTTTTATTTTTCTCACTTTTATACGTTCAACGCGACCATGGCTATGCCGAATGCCAAAATAAACCCGATACCGCAGAATAGGCGGTAAGATTTTTTCATGTTCCATTTATCCGTAAAAAATAAGGTTGCGGCAATATACAATACCGTCGCCGCGGAGGTAATTTTCAGCCCCTCTATGCAAAAGGAAGTAAAATCGACCGCCTCGAAAAGCAACAACACCGTCGACCATATAACGTTGGGTAGGTATAAAATCACAACTGCAAAATCGACGGGTAAGACGCACGCGATCAGCACGACCCATAACAAGATCGAAAATACCGCGCTGATAAAAGGAACGAAAATACAATTCAGCAAAAGCGCCCACCCAGAAACGTAACCGAAATACTGTAACAACAACGGCGCGGTAAAAATTTGCGCGCCAAGACTGGTTGCCAAAAAGGAAGCTATTGCGCGATATGCGCGCGTCGACAAACGAGGCGGCAGCGTGTCGTCGTTTTTTATCGCGTCTATCTCCGCTTTCGTAAGCTTTCGGGGGAATGCTTTTCGATAGAGTTTTGCCGTTTCATCAAATACCTGCCCTATCGGTTTGGATAAAAATGCAATACCGAAACACGCCGCGAACGAAAGTTGAAATCCCACCGTAAATAGAGCCGCGGGGTCAAATAGCAGGATGACCGACGCCGATAATCCGAGGGATTGTAAAAAATCCGTCTTGATTTGTAAAAGCCGACCCGCGTAAGCGACCAAGCATATCACCATCGCACGAAGCACGGACGCGGTAAACGCGCATATGCCCGCATATACAACAAGCACGAAGGCCGTGAGAAAAAATTGCAACCATAAAGGCAAACGCCGCAACGCCGTTTTCTTAGTCAACAACACGCAAAAACCGAACAACGACCCAACGTGTAACCCCGAAACGGCAAAAATATGCGCGATCCCGCCCCGACGGATATTTTCATACAAATCCGCCTCTATCCCCGACGTATCTCCAAGCAATACCGCTTTTGTCACCGCGGCAGGTCCTTCGTCCATTCCGCTGTCAATGGTATTTTTCACTTTCGTGTTGACGTCTAAAAACAAATGGAACGTATGTCCCGTTTTATATCCCTCGGGCGCATACGCAGCCAAGGATACTCCCTTCCCCAAATCCTTGGCAAAGAGGCTGAAATTTTCCGTTTCGATCTCGTACTTTTGGATATCACCGTGTAAAAATACTTGATCGGATAATACGATATCCTCGCAAAAGGAGGTGGGCATGTATGCGATGAGTTTATCTTTGCACCTTTCCCCGTCTACGTATAGATCGTCTAAAACTACGGCTGTATTATATGCATTTTCCCGTATCTCCACAACCCGTCCGGAAAAGTAATATTCGCCTTCCACATCCGCATCAAAGCGATGCACTTGCGCTAAAAAACCGAAAAAGCCGATGAAAAAGCAAGCGCACAGCGCAAGAAAAGCCACCGCTATTTTTACGATATCCCCAAAGGAGAAACAAAGAAACAACAGCGCGGCAATCAGCGGGAATAAACAAAGCAGCCAAGCGATAGAAAGATTGTTGAAACTATAATGAAAGCAAAAAACGACCCCGAGCGACATCAATATCGCACCGAAAAGCAAGGGGCGAAAGTTAAATAACTTCCCCTCGTTCCTTTTCGGCAGCCCTGCTTTTTCTTTCATCATTCGCATCCCCAAACTCATAAAAAAACCGCAGAAAACTGCGGCTTTTTTAATATCTCATCATATCACGCCAAGGAAATTCGATCCGAAACCGAACGGATAAACATTCCCTTTTCCTCACCGAGCGTTACGCAATCGTTGACGTATTGCGCAAATGCGTCCGTAGGTTTCGCGACGCGGAATACCGACGCCACGATCGTTTGGATTTCTTCCATATACAGCGCGACCTTATCTTCCAGCGCGCCGCGCACCACGGTGATTACTTCGTACGGCGTATAATCCTTTTCATTCCTCCGCACCGTTTCGCCCGTTTCCACGCGATAGCGGTCAAACCCAACGTATTTATCCGATTTACGGTAGAATTCCGTACCCAAAATCTTTTCGTACTTAAACCCGCACAGCGCGATCAACGCCTGCATACGCGCTTCGACTTTACTGCCGTATTTCGTGATGCCGAGGCTGTTCAAGCATCTGCGAACGAGGAAGTCGAAGGAAATGGGTTCTTCCGCGGCAACGATGGTTTTCAGGCGCGCGATCAACTCTTTGTCGTTTTCGCCCGAAGTTACGTAGTTGGCGCTTTCCACCGCAATTTCGGTCAAAATCGCTTTTTTATACGTCTTTTTATAACGATTGAGTTCCGCCCCTCCCTTTTTATCCGCGCCCGTCAGCTTGTCAAGCAAATCTTTGATCTTCTTGATCTCGCGTTTGGGATTGTTGTAGTAATTGACCGAATACAAGCGTAAAACGTTCCAGTTGTTGCGCTTGAGCGTTTGCACCTGCAACACGTTACGATCCTTGACCGAGAAACGGTTGGGCGTATCGCACATAATGGCAAGGATAAAGCGTTTCCGATCCCTCGGATCGATGACGGCGACGTCGATCTTAAAACCGGACGCGCCCACGTCATAGCGACAATCGTAACCGTAGCTTGTGAGTTCTTCCGCGATATATTTACCGATACCGTCCCGCTTGCGCATAACGTTTTCAGCGGAAATCGCAAGGTTCGTTCTGCCCTTTTGTGCAAATTCGAGGAAAGCTTTAAGCCCCATAACGCCGCGCGATTTCGTCTTGGAAAGATCGATCATCGCACCCGTCATGGACGAGAATACCATCATTTCCTCCCTTGCACGGGAAACGGCAACGTTCAAACGGCGCCAACCGCCAAACTGGTTCAAAGGCCCGAAATTCAGCGATACTCTGCCCAAACTGTCGGGTCCGTAGCAAACGGAGAACAAAATTACGTCGCGTTCGTCGCCTTGCACGTTTTCCAAATTTTTCACAAACAGCGGTTCTTCCCTGTCGTAAGCGATTTTCTCCAACTTACGTTCGGCAATCGCCGCGCTTAACTTGCGCTCGATGTATTCCTTCTGCGCGCTGCTGAACGTCACGACGCCGATACTGAGTTTGTTTTCCTTCGGATCGGCAAGACGGCGCACCACTTCTTTGACCAGTCTATCCCCTTCCACTTTGTTGCGTTTGGTGATACCACGGTCGTAAATACCGTCCTCCACGTAGGTAAAGGTGACTTTACTTGCCAACGTGTCAGGCGAAGGGAAGGTACAAAGTTTATTGTCGTAATACATGGCGTTGGAGAAGGCGATCAAGCTTTCGTGTTTACTTCTATAATGCCACGTCAAATGTCTTTGCGGCATATTGATGGTAAGGCAGTCGTCGAGGATACTTTCCATATCCTCCATCTCCAAATTATCCTCATCGACGTAATTCGTGTTGAAGAACGCGGTAGGCGGCAACTGTTTCGGGTCGCCGACAATAATCGACTGCTTACCGCGCGCAATCGAACAAATGGCTTCCGCCGTGGGAATTTGCGACGCTTCGTCGAAGATGACCAAATCGTACAAACCGCTTTCGGCAGGCAAATATTGCGATACCGTGATGGGGCTCATCAGCATACAGGGCGCAAGCGTTTTCATCAGTTGCGGCGCGTCCTCGAAAAGACGGCGCAGCCCTACGCCGCGCAGGTTGGTTTTCGCCAACCTTTGGAACGCCGCCATTTCCAGCGCCAAAGTACTGTCCGTCGTATCCACGGGCAAACGGGAAATGAGTTTCGCGCGAATATGCTCCCTTGTGAGTTTGGAAAATTCTTCCATCAGCATACGCAAATTTTCCGCTTTTTCCTCGGATACCGCCGCAGAGAACCGCGCCAGCACGGGATCGAGGGGAATGTTCGTTTGCAAGAAGTTTTTATAGATGTTTTTCTCGAAACTTTCGACGATGTTTTCGCCCGTAACCGCACCGTTTTCAAGCGCGTCGGTGAT
>JAFUIT010000010.1 GCA_017468345.1 Clostridia bacterium | reverse complement strand
GGCTTGGCTCGAACGGACACATCGGTTTCAACGAACCGGGCACTCCTCTCGATTCGGTCACTCACCTTGTCGATTTGACGGAAAACACCATTAAGGACAATTCCCGTTTGTTCAACTCAATCGACGAAGTCCCCCGTCAGGCGCTTTCCATGGGCATCAAAAACATCATGCAGGCAAAATCCATCCTCATGGTCGTTTCGGGTAAGAATAAAGCCGAAGCGGTACGCGGCATGGTAAAGGGAGAAATCACCACCCAACTCCCTGCGTCCGTATTGCAATTACACCCCTTCGTTACCATCATTTGCGACAAGGATGCGGCAAGCCTTCTTTGATAAGAAAAACCAAATTTAAGGACGGATTTCCGTCCTTTTTTCTTTACCGAAATTTACCGCACGAAAATAGAGAAAATCGATAGGAATAATCGGGTTTTTTGATGTAAATTTTCTACAATATAATATAAGGGCGCCTCGTCTTTTGATTTCACAAAACTTTCACCAAAAAAGCCAATTCTATCAAAAATATAATTCGTTTTATAAATAAAACGGTTGCAATTTTATCATTTTTATGATACAATTATCATGACCTTATGTTGGCATATAGTGTCATGAAATAGAAAAATATAATCAGGCAAACGAGATCAGATATGAAAACGATTGCTTTTGAGGAGGTAATATTATGAAATTGTTTAAGAAGTTGGCAACCCTTTCGATGGCGCTTTTGTTCACGCTCGGTTTGGGCGCGTTCGCGGCTTGCGAAGTAGAAGACACCGCGTCGGACAGCACCGCATCGGACAGCGTAAAAGCAGAAAACTGCTACGTGATCACGGTATTGGACGCAGCAGGCAACAAAGTTAGCGGTACGGGCTACAAAATCAACCTTTGCACCGCAGACAACACCACTTGCCATGCATTGGTAGACGTTGTAGACGGCGTATGCGTATATGACGTAGCAACCATCACCGCACCCACGGCGCTTGTAATCCACGTACGAAAAGATTACAAAGAATTGGAATTGAAAGAAACAGTCACGACCAAAGCGGACGCTTGGGGCGAATACACCGTCCAACTGAAAAACTAATCCCCTATTATCTTTGGAGGAACATTAGATGAAAGCATTTAAAAAACTCGCCATTTTGTGTGCTGCGCTTTTGATGACAGCCGCACTTGGCACAGCGACGGCTTGCGACCAGCTCGCCATCGGTCTGCCCGATTCAACGCAGACAAGTGACAGCTCGTCGTCCGGCTCGTCGGATAAAGACAGCTCCTCTCCTGAGGAAGAAGAGCCTGAAATCAAAGATTTTGTATGCCGCGTCAAGGTACAAAACGCAACGGGCTACGGATTTAGAGGGGTGACCGTCACTTTGAAAGACGGCGATACCGTCGTAGCGGAAAAGGACACGTCCTCCTCCGGTTACGCGACCTTCCAAAAGCACGAGCTTGCAGTCGGCAATTATGCGATCGAAGTAGACGGCATTCCGCAGGGCTACGTATTCGACGAACCCGACGCGTCCTTGCAAACGGTTGCAGTGGAAGGGTTTGAGGCATTCGTTCAAATCAACCCCACGGGATTGCTGGAAGGAACGGCGCCCGTCGGCACTAACTACTCCCTCGGCGATACCATGTACGACTTCACGGTGAAAACGTCGGACGACACCACTTTTACCCTTTCTCAAGTTTTGGAAGAAAAAGAGCTTGTGATGATCAACTTCTGGGCGACGTGGTGCGGACCTTGTAAGAGCGAGTTCCCCGCGATGAACACCGCGTACATTCAAGCGCAGGAAAACGTAGCGACGCTCGCGATCAGTACGACGGATAACATGGCGGCTGTAAAGGAATTCAAGGCGCAAAACGGTTTACAGTTCGATATGACGAGCAACAGCGATTCGGGCGCGGACGTTGCGGGTATGTTCAATACCGCGGCAATCCCCACCACCGTTATGGTAGACCGCTACGGCGTTATCGTATATTATCATACCGGCTCGATGACGGCGGCAAGTGACTTCACTTCCCGTTTCAACCGTTTCTTGGGTGAAGATTATCAGCCGACCGTAATCGTCGGTTCGGGCGAAGATGAAAACACGGGCAACGAGGACGAAGACAGCAATTTAATCGCTCCTCCTCAAAGCGTTTTCCCCAACATGACCGAATTGCAAAATGTTTTTGGCGGCGATGGTAAATTTACCTATTCGTGGGATGAAGAAGACGAATATTCTTGGCCTTGGAAGATTGCAACCGATGAAGAAGGCAATAAAAAGGAAGCGATTTGCCCTACCGTAGAAGCAGATAGCAACTACGCAACGCTGATTTTGAAAGTCAATGCAAAACCCGGCAACACTATTTCCTTTGAATATGACGTTACAACGGAAGAAGGCTGCGATATCTTCTACGTAGTCGTAGACGACGTTCCCGTAGGTCAGCTTTCCGGCAACGTTTCCGGCACTTTCAGTTACGTATTTGCAGATTGGGAAGAAGACGGCGAACACACCGTTCACTTGTTGTATTTGAAAGACAGCGGAACTTCCATTGAAAACGAACACGTGGAATTGAGCAATCTTCGCATTGAAGAAACATCGGAAAATGCAAAAGGTCTTGTTTTCCGCCACGCGGCGAACGTTGTCAATACGGACGAAAACGCAACCAGCTATTATAAGCATTACGCAGACGTTGTACTTAACGAAAACGACGGATATTATCACGTTGGCAGTGAAGACGGTCCTATCCTCTTTGCAAACCTGATGCGCTCCTCCCGTTGGAGCAATTCCAGCGTATGGCTGCTTGCTTATTACGATTATATCATCACGGAAGGCTATAACTTCCATGCCGATATCGAAGATTACGCTTGGGAAGCAAACCAACCCATCCCCGGCAAGTGGCTCACCTACGGTTATACTCCCGTTACGGAAGGTTTGAAAGAGCTGTTGGATTACACGGCAAAAAGCAAACCCGTAAAAGAAGCGGGCGAAAAGCTTTGGACGGGCGCATACCACGATAAAGAATGGTTGGAAATGTGCGCTTATTGGGAACATTACGATGAAGCCTCCCGTTTGGAAGACCCGATGAAGACGGTATCCTTCCATGCGGCGGAAGAAGTGTATGAAGGTCAAAACGAGGCGACCGTCCTCTTTGCGATGACCCCTCGCGGCTTTAAGTATAAGTTCACCCCCGAAAGATCGGGCGTATACAACATCTACTCGGTAGGCGATTACGACACGACCTGTTTCTTGGTAGCGTCGGATAAACAAACCTTCCTCGGTACGTACACCGACGTCATCGGTAAGACAAAAGTAGAAGACGGCAAGACGGTATACGATTACAACTTCTACTTCCACTACTATTTGGAAGAAGGCGAAACGTATTACCTGTTGATGACGACCTATTTGGATATGGCTTGCTCGTACGACTTCTATATCGATTACGTAGGCGAAACCTATTCGTACCTCGAAAACCTTTCGGTCGGTCCTTATAGCTACAACGAAGTTTCGGGCGAACTGTTCCTGCCCGACGCGAAGAATTACGCGTACAACGAGGCGGAAGATTACTACTACGTAGTCAACAAAGACGGCTCGGCAGGCGGTAAAATTTACGTGAATATGTTGACCGCAACGGCATTCTTTAACAGTAACTCGCTGTATCAAACGGCAAGAGCCGCTTTGGAAAAGAATCCCGCTACGGGCGAATATATCTACCCGCCCGAAAAGCGCGCCTTCTACATTGACGGAGTCGATTACACCGAAACCATCCGTGATTACGGACGAAAAGCGAATAACAACAGCGGTATATACCACGGCTTTGTCGAGTTGGATCAAACGCTGTTCGAAACAATCTGCGCGATCACCAGATCGGCAAGATACGACGGTATTGACGATTCGTGGCAGTTGCTTTGCTACTATTATCTTACCCTTGGCGAATAAACGAAACGTTCCTCGCCCCGTTTAAATCAACGGGGCGGGAAAGGAGATATCTATGAAAAAACTTAAAAAACTTTTGCTTCTTTGCGCGTCTTTGATCGCAACGCTTGCGATTGCCGCAGGCTGCGATTTCTTGAACAACGACAGCGGCAGCGATTCTTTACCCGACAGCTCGACGGAAAGCAGCAGTTCTACTCCCGAAACTCCGGAAGATCCTGAAGACCCTGAAGACCCTGAAGATCCGGAAGATCCCGAAGATCCTGTAACCCCCGGCGATCCTGTAACCCCCGGCGATCCTGTCGACCCCGAAGTACCCTCCAATCCCAACGTCCCCCATACGACTTGTAAGTTTGGCGAATGGCAGTTGACCCAAACCTTCAGCTGTACGACGACGGGCGAAATGACAAGATACTGCATTTACAACACCGATCACAAGGAAACGGAAGTCATCCCTGCGCGCGGACATGATTACCAAAATAACGGGCTTTGCGAATGCGGCGATGAGCCGACCCTTCCCACCCTGCCCGACAGCGGTTACGTCAATATCGCCGATCCCAACTCGGGCATCGGAAAAACAGATAACTACTCGGATGATCCTGCATACAATCGATATATATTGAGCGTAGGAGGCTACTATACTGCTGAAACCGCTTATTATTCCTATTCTTATTACGATTCCAACAACAATTTCCAATTTGTTACCGACGAAGGTTACGCTTGTTGGATCGAATTCAGCATTTCCGAGCCCGGACAATATGCGATCGTTACGAAAGGTAACCCCAACGGCTTGACCCTTACAAGATACGACGCTGACAGCAACTACGTCAACACGACCTCCCCTTGGGAAAGCCGTACGATGGACAACGGTAACCTTATTTGTACTGTAAACTGCGATGAACAGCATTTCAGCACTTCTTGGATCACCGTATGCTGTTTTAAAGGCACGGAAGCAGGTCAAACCGTTGACTTCACCATTGTAAAGATCGACGAGCCCGCTTGGACCGCTACCACCGTTTACGAAGAAATCGAAGCGAAACAGATCAACGGCAAAGTTGCCCCCGAAGGTTCGGCAGGCGAGAAACCGACCGAAGTACCCTACTCGACCTCGGGTATCTTCCTCGATGAAGAAACGGGTTACTACTGTATGCCCAACGGCGATATCATCTATGCCGCGATCAGCATGCCCGCCAGCCGTCAGTTTGCAGGCGGTACTACTGCATTCTCCAATCTTTTGGCAAATACGGATAGAAACTTCAAAATCCATATGGAAACGATGCCCAACGGCAATCACTTGGTTTACGATTACAAAAAGATGCTGTTAAAACAGCCCAACGGGCTTGAAACGGAAAACAATGCAAACAGCTACGAGGCAATGGCAAACAGCGACGGTTTGTACCCCGTCACGCAGGAATTGTACGAATTCTTGGTATTGCATGCAAAAAATCATACACCTGCAGTCGCACCCGACAGTCAATATAAAGACAATGCGTGGTTGGCAGTTTGCTATTACTACAAGGCGATGATCGTGGGTTCGGAAGAATACCCCGAACAAGTCACCCTTTCCGATGATAAAACCTTCACCGTTACTCAATTCGATGAAGATACGGATTACTACTTCACCTTGGCTTATACGGGCAGCGCAACCAGCGTAACCATCAGCATCAACACCTACAACGTGCGTTTGTTTGTCGGCAACGACAGTTACGTTAACACGGAAGATACCCTCAATATCCAAAACGTCGAGGTGAACGTAAGCGATTTAAGCAATATCGTATTCCATTGTTTCGATACGTTATATGAAAACCGCGAAATCGAAATTGTGATCGACGTTGTGGCAAATTGACCGTAAAAACACAATCAAAAAACGCTGAATGCATATCGCATTCAGCGTTTTCTATTTCCTTAATTTTAATCGTTCAGCAAAGGCAAAACAATTTGTTGAAGTCCCTCAAAATCCAAATTCTTTTCCTTGTTATAACGGATCACGCCGTCCTCGTCCACGACGACCGTCATAGGCAACATACCCGTACCGCCTAAGCTGTAATATACGTTTTCGTCGTCAGGGCCGTAGAAGCCGAATTGCAACGAGAAATTCGCCCAACCGCTTGCCTGCACGTGCAAAGCGTCCGTATTCATCCACTCCGCAACGACGTCTTTAGGTCCGCTTTCGCCGCAAATGGCGATTACTTCCACCTCTGGATATGCCTTGGCAAATTCGTTAAAGTGCGGCATTTCCTCTTTACAGCCGCCGCACCACGTCGCCCAAAAATTGATGACGCGCACTTTGCCGTTGTTTGCATAAAGGTTGTATTCGTTTCCGTCAAACCCGAACACGCCGTCGTTCGCCGCGATCGTATCTACCGTGAAGTCGGGACAGGTATCCCCTACGGCCACCCCTTCCACGACCTTCTTTTTATCGATAAAGTTATAATACACCAACGCGCCGCACATGACAACGCCCGCCAAAGCCGTAGCTACAATCGACCATTTCTTAGTCATTTTGCACCTCCGTTTTCGAGGTTTCAATCACTTCTTCTACTGTTTGTTCGTTGGTTTCCGTGCGTTTTAAAAGCGAAGTCAAAGGCTTGATCTCCGTGCTTGCGGGCGCGTCCGCATCGTTGCCGCGAACGAGTAATTTCGAGCCCTTCCAAGAAATCGCTTTCGCAGGACATACCGAAATACAAGCGCCGCAATGGATACATTCGTGGTCGCCCACCTTTTTGATATCCATTTTACAAGCGGAGACACACAAACCGCAGTCGGTACACTTGTTCTTATCCAACTTCACGCCGAGCATGGCAATACGGCAGAAAAATCCGTACAACGCACCCAAAGGACAAAGGAAACGGCAGAAGAAACGGAAGAAGAATATACTGCCTACAATGATCAATACCATCAAGGTAAACTTCCACGTGAACAAAGGACCTAAATCCCCAAGCTTATCCCAGTTTTCAGAGTTCAGCAACAATCCCAAACCGCCTTGGAACGTACCCGCCGGGCAGATATATTCGCAAAAACCGGGGATCGTCAGCATCAAAGGGATAATCACGACCAAAACCACCAACAATACATATTTCAAATACGAGAACACGTGCGTGACTTTGTTTTTCTTCACTTTCGGAGTCTTGATCTTATACAAAAGCTCCTGCCCAAGCCCGATGGGACAAAGCCAACCGCAAATGGTACGGCCAAGCAACAGCCCGAACAAAATCAACGTACCGAATATGTAAGCGGGCGTACGCGTTTTCGACGCGGCGAGCGCGTTTTGCAACGAGCCTAAAGGACAGGACCCGACCGCACCGGGGCAGGAATAGCAATTCAACCCTGGCACGCAAACGTTTTTCGTCGCCCCCATGTAAATTTGACCGTTGAAAAAGCCCTTGATGTTTGCGTTGAACAGCAACGCCGCATAGACCTGAATGATTTTACGTTTCGACGGTTTGTGCCGTACGAACCAATCTTTAATTTTACCGAAAAATTTCTTCATACTCTTAACCCAAACCGATACATTGTGTACAAATATTGATTGCCTTTGTCAAAACGTCCGCCATACCGCCGTTAAAGATACCGAAAACGAACAACCCGACGCCTGCAACCGCCAACCCGATACGGATATACGTTTTGCTCTTTTCACTACCCAAAAAAGCAAGCTTTGCGGAAAGTTTCTCCCATACGGTCGTTTTCTTTTCTTTCTCCGCGGGTTTTTCTCCCCGTTTCGCGCTTTCCGCCACCAACTTTTTCGTCAATGTCAGTTCTTTTTTCAAACTGTATGATTGATAAATAGACGCGCCCGCGCATACGCAAAGAGATGCAAAAATCCAAGGGAATATTTTAATAAACTTTTCCGCCTCCGTATGCGTTTGATAAAACGCCGTTTTGAACTGTGCAACGTAGTCGGTATCCAACAGATACACAAGGGATATAACTACGGATACAACGCACAGCGCCGCACACGCGCCCCAAACGACCTTTCTAACCAAGCTTTCCTTATTCAACTCGACCATGCCCTCGTCGTTTTCAGGCAAACGCCCCTTTAAACGCGTCAAAGTTTTCCGTACGTCAACCAGCGCTTTCGGCTTTTGCTCCGTTTCGGGAAAGGCATAGGAAAGTACGCCGCCCGCTACGACCGCCGCCGCCCATAAATAGAAAGGCAGGGAGATTTGAGAAAACTTTTTGGAAACAAGTTCCACCGTATACGGCGATTTTTCCGCCGAACGGAAGATCGACCATATTTGTACGATAAACAACGCCGCCATGACCACGGTCAATACCGAAAGGCATATCCCGTAAACGAGGCGTATCGTTTGTGATTTCTTTTCAGTCATACGTTTGTCCTTTTTATGTCAACGCATGGGCAAATGCTCCATCGTAAGGATGACATAATCACCGATTTTATCACATTATAACGCATTCCCCCGTATTTGTCAAGTGAAAGCGGATTTTTCAAACGAAAAATCATTACTTTTGTGAAAAAACGATAAAAATAATGAAATGCGCCCTTTTTTTCTTGTTATTTTTCGCAATTTATTGTATAATAAATTGGGTATAGTCTAAACGGCGTATTTTGCCCCTTACAGACGGTACTTTTTCAACTTTGGTAAAACATCAACTCCGCTTTACGGCGGGTTACGGAGCATTTATGAAAAAATCATTAAAAGCACTTTTACTTTCCCTCTCCTGCATATGCTTAACGGCGGCAACGGCGGCTTTCGTCGGATGTAAAGATCCTCAGGATTCTTCCTCCTCCGACTCCACGCCTCCGAGCAGTGAACGCCCCGAAGGCACGCTGGAGGTTGACTTTGTAGACGGCGAAGGGTATTCGTTCGTTTCCGATACCAAAGACGGCGAGTTGGCTGTCCCCGGCGACGTAGTATCTTTCAGCGTAAAGGTCGGCGCGTTCTATACGGGCTATCCCGTGGTTTCGGTCAACGGAACGGCGATCGCACCCGATGAAGACGGCGTTTATAAAGTCGAAATGAGCGAAGCGATCGAAGTCACCGTTACGGGACTTCGCAAAGACGTTTCGAACATGGCAGGCAACGGTTCGTTTGAGGACGCGTACGTCGTTACCCGCCCCATCGACCTCCTCTATATCGCGGAACAAGTCAACAAGGGCGTACAATCTTACGTAACGGGCGCATACGTACTTGCGAACGATATCGATTGTGGCGGCGAAGAATTGCAAGTCATCGGCGATATGTCCACGGAAAACTCTTTCTTTAGCGGTTGCTTTACCTGCTACACCGATCCGAATACGGGGGAAATGATTTCCAACACCATTTCCAACTTCGTCATCAATTCGGAAACGGCAAACTACGTGGGGTTGTTCGGCACGGTTTATGCGGATTTGAGCGTGACCAGCAGCGGCTTGTTCTACGGTATCAATCTGGATAACTTCACCATCAACGCAAGCCTTTCCACCGAGATGATGAGCGCAAACCGTTCGATCTCCGCAGGCGGCTTGATCGGCTATGCCGTGGGCGCAAACGTTTATTTGTGCAGCGCGACGAACGGCGAAATCAATATCTACGGCGACAACAGCTACTTCAGCTTCGCAGGCGGTTTGATCGGTTATCAGCAAGCGTTCTATATGGCTGATTACGATATGAACTATCCCTCGGAAATCGTTTATTCCTACACGGACGTAGACGTCAATATCATGAAGGGCATGGCTTTGTATGCAGGCGGTATCACCGGCTACCTTGCGACCAACGTTCCCTCCGGCTCGACTGCGTTTATCCATAACTCCTACTCGACTGGTAACGTCAGCGGCGCGTTGCGTTCGGGCGGTATCGCGGGCGGTCTTGGTCAGTACACCTCCGTCAGCAACTGCTACGCAACGGGTGAAATTTTCGCAAGATCTTCTCAATCGCTTGACGATCTACTGTTGACCGATGAAGAATATTGCTATGCAAACGCAGGCGGTATCGTCGGTTTCGCGGAAAACGACACGATCGTAAACGACAGTTTCTTTGCAGGTTCTACGTCGGCGAGCGCACCTTCCGAAGGCTGTGCGTTGACGCACGATATCATCGGCGGCGGCTATGCAAAGAGTTATACCTCTGCGTCGGCGGAAAAATACGTGATCAATAACTGTATTACCCCTTCCGATTTGTCCGACGTCATGAGCGACAACAACAGTCTGTTCAAAAACACGTTTGGTTGGGTGTCGGCTGAATGGGTATTCGGCGCTGACGCTTATCCCACCATCAATTACGAATCTTCCGAAGGCACAATCACCGCGGCTATGACCCTTCGCTACGTAACTGCGGACGGCAGTAAAGTTTTCGTCGAGGGCAACGAAGCAACGACGATCACCTTCTTTGATACGGCAAATCAATCGATCAACATTTACGCGCCCATGGGCAACTACTTCATTTCGGGCGGTATCCAGCGTACCATTCAATCGGACAATCACCTTCTTTCCTACGGTTATTTCTTCGATGAAGCTTGTACGCAAAAAGTCCCTTATTCGTACGTACCGCAAAGAAACATCGTACTGTACATCGGTTTTGCGGATCCCGAGCCTATCTTGGGCACGCACGAGTTGATTTACGGAAACAGTACCGAACCCCTTTCGATCACTTTCGATGCGTTCGGGTTTGCGACCTATTCGGACGGTAAAACGGAGCAAATCTCCTACTACTTCTACGACGGAGAAAACATTCTTATCGAAGGCGCTCGTTTGGCAAGATACTTCGACGGTGAAATCGTCATCGACGAAGACGCGACCGACGTTTTTGCGGACGCGAACTTCGATTTGTACCGTTATAACTACTACGACTTCACCGGTTCGCTGAACAACGGCACGTTGGAATTGTACGACGGCGTGTACTTCACGAAAGACAATCCCCTTCGTGCAAAGAGCGGTATTTTCCGCGGTGAATATTACACCGTAGGCAGTGAAGGCAAAACCATCTACAAGTTCTACGGCGAAACGGCTACGGCGGAAAACGGTCCTTCCTATATTGAATACACGTACACGAAGGCAGGCGACGTTATTACGATGACGAACGGTACGACGACCGTCACTTTGAATGAAAGCGATTTGTATGCATTCGACGCGTTTAAGGGTACTTGGACGAAATCCGCGACCGTAAACAAATCGTACGCATTCGACGGTATGGGCGGTTGGACCTATCAGTACGTTTCCTACGAACGCTCCTCCAACGGTTATTTCAATACCTATGAAAAGCGTATCGTGGAACAAAAGAGCGGTACTTACACCGTAGACGGCGGCATACTGAGATTAGACGACAACAGCACGACGGCAAGCTTTGACGGCAACGGGTTCTTGATTGTTCAGGAAAACGGCACAAAGCAAACCTACTACACGGCGCACAGCTACGTAGGCACTTGGCAACTCAACAACCTCACCATCGACCTGCTCGGTATCGGGCAAGACGGTTTCGGCGACGCGGTGCTTGATTACGGCGACGGTATGTCCTATAACCTCGTTTACGAAGTCAGTGAAACAAACGGTTACGTTTGCCTCTACTGGCCTCACGACAAGTACACGAAAGACGCGTTGTTCGGCTATTTCGTATACGATACGGCAACGAATACTTTGATTGCTACTTTGACCGACTCGAACAACCTTACCACCGGTTACACCCAAGGCAACTTGTTCGTTATCGACGATTACCAAGGCGAATGGATTTGCGACGTAGACGCATTTAAGAACATCGAATTTACCTTCAACGGCAACGGCTTGTACGGTTTCCTCTACGGCTACAACGGTATGGAAGGCGAACTTGTACTTCTGAATTTGACGACCAACGAAGAAACGGTGCTTACCTATACGTTGGATTCGACCTTGAAAGGACATTTCGCTTACGAAGGCCGCCGTTACGTCATGGAATACAACGAAGACGAAAAAGCAGTCGTTCTTACGGCGGAAGGCGTGAACGCACAGTTACAACGCAAAGACGCCCTTGCAAAGATCGAATTTGTGGATACGGACGGCAATACCTACTACTTCGACGGCAGAAGTAACCTTTCGGGCGTTGGCGGCGAATTGACCGTAAACGGTACGACGAAATACGCCTACGTTGCGGTAGACGATTACTGGACGATCAAAGACAACGGCACGGAAATCGGTACGATGCGTCTTGCGGATAATAAAGAATATTATCAGCTGACCTTGAACAACAACCTGTCTAACCTTTATATCAACAACAAATTTATGGGCGAATGGGCTATCGGCGGCGAGTTCGGTACGTTTATCATCGGCCCTACCGACTTGAACGGCTTTATCCAAGCAAATTACAAGGGCTATCCCGTACAGATCGAAACCTTAGAACCCAACCTTCTTACCTTTAAGTATAAGGAAGACAATATGCCCATTACCTATTACGTATTCGTAGTAGCCGATGAACTTTTGGGGTATGACGTATTGGTACTTTCGCAATATCCCAACCTTTACAGCGGCGGCTATTCGATTTGTACGAAAGCAAACGTATTGTACGGCGAATGGGTCAGAAACGACGGAGATTTCACCGTTGTATTCGACGGGATCACAAGCGGTCAATATTCCTACGGTATCGCCTATATTACGAGAGGCGGCCCCGGTCAAACCGATTATTACTACCGCACGGAAGAACGCGGCGTCATGATGTGGTCGCAGACCACCCTTGGCGGTAGAACGCAGTACTTCAAATTGGAAATGCTTGACCTTAACACCGCAACGGATGCGGAATTGAACGCAGACGACGTATACGTTAAGAGAGACGCACTCGGCAATATTGTAGGCGCGTTCAGACGCGTAGAAGCGGACGGCTTGATCTTCACGGTTGCTCGCGACGCGCAAAACAACGAATACTTCTTCGACGGCGGCAACGTCGACAATACAAGCGGTAAACTGTACGTGAACGACGTTTACAAATACGATTACGTGATCAAGTCCTATAACGACAATAGCACGGCTACGATCGAAGTCACCGATATCGAAACGAAGATCACCTACACCGCAACGCTGGATTATTCAGTCAGCGGCGCGTATACAATGACGATCGGCAATCCCGTTACGGCATAACCGAGTCTTGAATAAGTTGCGTTTTAAAACGCGATTACGGCGAAAATTTAACGCAGAGGCGGCGCAGTCAAGATAATTGACTGC
>JAFUIT010000009.1 GCA_017468345.1 Clostridia bacterium | reverse complement strand
CAGTAACGTCATAATCAGGGAATTCGTCCGCGCCGAGCGCACTTGCCGAATATACGGACGCCCCTTCCTCGTTTACGATAACGTAACCAACCGATCTACCCGTTTCCGCTTTGATTTCCTTGATAAGATCGGCGATGAAAATTTCACTTTCCTTGCTTGCCGTACCGTTACCGCAGGAAATGACCTCAACGCCGTATTTTTCGATCAATTTCTTCAATACGACCTTCGCTTCGGCAATTTTATTTTGAGGCGGAGTCGGGAAAACGACCGTCTTATCCAAAACTTTACCCGTACCGTCTACCACGCAAATTTTACAACCCGTACGGAATGCAGGATCCCAGCCCATTGTGATTTTGTCCTTCACGGGCGGTTGCATCAAAAGCGGTTTCAAATTCAATTCAAACATTTTGATCGCCTGCTCACTTGCGTCGTCAAACAACTGTGCGCGCACTTCTCTTTCCACGGAAGGCGCGATCAAACGATCGTACCCATCCTCTGCCGCATCTTTCACGATCTTCGAGCTTTCCCCGCCGTCTTTTAAGAAACTTGCCGCCGCAATACGCTTTGCAAAATCCCCGTCAACAACGATGGAAACCTTCAAAAATTCCTCTTTTTCGCCACGGTTGAGCGCAAGCACGCGATGGCTTTTGATTTCGGACACGGGTTCGCTGTATTCGGCGTACATACCGTACGTTTTCGCCTCGTCTTCATCCGCTTTTCCCTTGGCGTATGCGGAAACGATTTCACCGTGCTTAAAGAAGAAATTACGCAATTTTTTACGCGTCGCCGCATCGTCGGAAATAATTTCCGCAATGATATCCCTTGCGCCGTTTATCGCGTCTTCTGCCGTTTTTACTTCTTCGGTGAGATATTTTTCCGCCTCCTTTTTAACGTCCAACGCCTTATCCTGCGCCAAAATCGTATCGGCAAACGGTTGTAACCCTTTTGCGATTGCAACGGATGCGCGCGTTTTGCGCTTTTGTTTATACGGGCGGTAAATATCCTCCACTTCCGTCAAAGTCACCGCTTTTGCCAAGGCATTTTGAATTTCTTCCG
Source organism: Clostridia bacterium (assembly GCA_017468345.1). Lineage (GTDB taxonomy): Bacteria > Bacillota > Clostridia > Christensenellales > Borkfalkiaceae > Scatosoma. The sequence goes on along the minus strand of JAFUIT010000009.1, from coordinate 3,851 downwards.
TCATTTTGCCCTGTTCGGTGATCGAGTTTGCAACTTCTTCCTTACGCTTTTCCAAGTTGCGAAGATATGTAAGTCTATCGAACAACTCTCTTAAAATTTGATCGTCGCAGCTACCCGTCATTTCTTTACGGTAACGCGCAATAAAGGGAATGGTATTCCCTTCGTCAATCAACGACACGATATTTTTTACGTGCGTAGGGTGTAAGTTGAATTCTTGCGTGATCGTTTGTAAAATATCCATAAATATGTCCTTAATAAATTATTTTCTTATTTTCAAAGACCTTAAAAAGTCCTTTTGTTCCTTTGTCAAACGATAGCTTTCTATCGCTTTTTGTATAGCTTTATTGTGCGTTTTATCCTCCGTTAAACGTTTGGAAAGCAACAAAACGCCCTGCTTGTACTCTTTTATAAGCAACTCGGCGATCAGCCAAGCAACCGCCATATGTACGTAATAACGGGAAGTGTCTGCGTTTTTAATAAACCATTCAATCGTTGGTAGATATTTTTCTTCCGCGTACTCGGACAGCAATACGACCAACGGATAACGCTGTTCATATTCGCCGCCGCGAGTGAACATTGTTCGTAATACGGCAAGAAACTCCTCTTTGTGCCGCGAAATTTCTTTATTTTTAAAGCAATCGCACAAAGCCCAGTTATCCATCAACGCGACGCATCTATCCAAATACCGTAAAAACTGCGAATACGGTAAAGAAGAAACCATCGTCAGCTTAATAAAAACGACTTCGTAATATTCGTCGGGAAAAGTAAAAATTTCTTCAAGCTCCGCTATATGCTCTTTGGCGATTTTCCGCATTGTCGGAGTCCGCACCCCGAGGATTTTTCGTTCGGTCAAGATCAATCGCCTTTGAAAAGCTGCAAATTCTTCCTCGGCATAAGCCGACAAGATATCAAGAAATTGTGAATACGTCATCTAACGCCCTCCGCCAAACCGTTTCGTCATACCTCGGATTTGCAGGACTGGTAGACGGCATTTTTTGATAGGGAATAGGTAAGTTTTCATAGGACTGTACGAATAAATCGTAGGAAAGCGTGCCGTTTAAAAGAATTTTTTTAATGTTTGCGCTTTTAAGCACTACGTTTAAATCCGCCGTTTCCGCATTTTTAACGGACGCGTCCGCCGAACCTTCTATCTCGCAGGAAACGACCATGTCCCAAAGCGCGATTTTCCGCCTCTTTAAAAATGCTTTCTTCCCTTCTACACTTTCGGGAATTTCCTCGTTAAAATATCCGCAAAGCATTTTCCAAAATCGGTTTTGCTTATGCCCGTAATAAAAATCGATTTCACGGCTTTTAACAGACGGAAAACTGCCCAAAATCAAGATACGGCTGTCCTTGTCAAACACAGGGTCAAATCCGATTTTTCTAATACTCTTTTCCATCATAATGCAAACGGTTTATCCGTGTTGCCGACAACCGCTACTGCCTTTTTGCTTTCTTCAAACATAACGGACAGCACTTCCTGCGCGTCTTGATAGGTCATTGAATTTAAACGGTTTAACTTGTCTTCAAAATCAAAAATCTTGTTGAAATGCAACATATATTTTCCGTAAAGCAACATTTGCGAATTACTGCTTTCGTTGCTGAAAAACATACCTGCTTTCATTTGTTCGCGGCTACGCATAAATTCGTCCTCGGTGATCCCCTCCCTTTTCATAGTTTCGATCACCTTAAAAATTGCGTCGTACGCCTCCTCCGCATGGGCGGGATTTACCCCGGCGTAAATATTTTGCGTAGCACATTCGGGGAAGGGCGAAAGGTAAGAATATACCGAATACGCAAGACCGCGTTTTTCGCGTACTTCTTGAAAAAGCCGCGCGCTCATCGAGCCGCCCAAAATTGCATTGATCGCATTGACGAAGTCCTCGCGTTTATCGCCGCGCGGTACGGAGGGATAAGCGATAGCAAGATGCATTTGTTCGATCGGTTTGCATTTTACAAGGCTATTGTGGCAATAGATCACGTTCGGTTTCCTATCCTCAAACGCGCCCTTTTCCAAAGCGCCGAAATAACTTTCCACCAACGCCTGTGCCGTTTGAAAATCGACGCCGCCCGCAAAGGAAATAACGATATTTTCGGGACAATATCTCGCCTTTTTATATTTTTGAATATCCGAAACGGAAAATCCCTTTACGTTTTTCGCCGTACCGAGAATATTGCGCCCGTAATTTTCCTGCCCGTAAAACGCTTGGGCAAGCAAGTCCAAACAAAGGTCCTCAGGCGTATCTTCGTTCATGGAAATTTCTTCGCAAACTACCCCTTTTTCTCTCTCCATTTCCTCCTCGGGGAAGGTGGAGTTTAAAAAGAGGTCGGAAAGCAATTCAAAGCACGCCTCGGTATGGTCGGAGGTACATTTTGAATAATAACAGGTCAAATCCTTGCCCGTAAACGCATTGACCTGCGCCCCCAAGCGGTCAAACGCGTCGGAAATTTCAAACGCGTTGCGCTTTTTCGTACCTTTGAATTGCATATGTTCGATAAAATGTGAAATGCCGTCTTCCGCGTCCGTTTCCACACTCGCGCCCGTTCCGACGAGAATCCCCATCGTCACCGACATCAAACCTTCCATTTTTTTAACGACGAGCCTTAACCCGTTTTCGTATTTTTTTTCGTAAACCATATTATCCTTCTTTTTGTAAATTTGCCGAAACCGTTACCGCTTTCAGACCGTTCGTTTCGTAATATTTCAATATATCGCCCAATGCGTCCGCAGTTTCTTTCATGGGATGCATCAATACAAAGTCGCCTTTTTTGATATTTTTAGTCGCGCGGCTATAAATAACCGCAGCGTTTTTATCCCGCCAATCGATGGTATCTTTCGACCATAAAATCGTCGTCATATTCAATGCCGTCGCCGCGTTTAGAGTATGCTCGTTATACGCTCCCGACGGCGGGGCAAACAGCGTAGGCGTTTTCCCTATCGCAAGCTGAATAAAACGGTTGCAATCGGAAATTTCTTTTTGGTTTGCGATTAAATCAAGTTTATCCTGATCCTTGTGGAAATAACCATGATTGCCGATTTCATGCCCCGCCCCGTCAATCGCTTTCAAACAATCGACGTTATCGTCCGCCCAGCAGCCGCCGATAAAGAAGGTTGCCGTTGCATTATAGGCGGATAAAGTATCCAAAATGCGGTAAACTTCCTCGGTACCCCAATATACGTTAAACATCAAGGAAACGCCGACGGCATTTTCTTCCGCGAAACGGTAAATTTCCGTCCCTTCCGTTTCCGCCGTAACGCTTTCTTCCAAAGGCGACAAACACAGCGCGCCCAACGAAAAGACAAGTACGCCCAAAACAAGATTCGTTGCCAATTTCATCCGAATGGAATGCGACGTATTTGCATTTTTTTTCATAGACATGCATCCCCCGAAAAAAGATATTTATTTATCTTATTTTTCTTTTTTCAAGCTTATGCTTTTCTATGATTAAGTTAAACAAAATAATCAACGGATTTTTACGATCGTAACGCCCGTTTCCCCTTCGCCGTATTTGCCCAGTCGGTATTCCGCTACGTTTCGATGCGTGCGTAAAAACTCGTGAATACCCGCGCGCAGTTTTCCCGTACCTACGCCGTGAACGATGCGTACTTCTTCCAAATTAGCGATCACTGCAGAATCGATAAATGCCTCCACCTCGGGCAACGCCTCGTGTACGGTCAGCCCGATGACGTTGATTTCGAGCGTCGGCGCAGGCTTGGGCATAAGCGATTTTTTCACCTGCACCCGTTCGTCTGTCTTTTTCGTTTGCCATTTCTTTTTAGAAACAGTTTGTGTCTTTATTTCATGAATTACAAGCGAAAGATCGGAAATTTTACTTCTCATGCGAATATT